>NZ_JACJDS010000089.1:0-712 GCF_014163635.1 Pseudoalteromonas sp. SR44-8 | reverse complement strand
CAATAAGCTTTTTTCTTGCCCGGGTCATACATAGCAACTCCTGTTAAACTGTATATAAAAACAGTAGTTGATACTATGGATTTTGCAAAAAATTTGCAAAAAAATGCGCCTGTCCTATTTTTCTGTTATATGACTATACTTATTGCTTCTTAAATTTATGGGAAAAGTAACCGCATACCAGTGAAAGCAATAAACTAAGTAGTAAATATATTTTTACATTACCATCCCAACGACTCGTGAGACGAGAGTATTCGGGTAAGCTAATACAACTTTGGATTTCACTGTTTTCACAAGAATACAGTATGTTAACAGCTTCAGTTGCAAGATCGATTTGGCGGCTAGCAAGAAAAGTAAAATAAATACTTAGGCCTACTGCAATACCAAGAATTAAACGGGCTTTATAGTTCATATACCAAATTCCATTTAGTCATATAACGAGGCTGTAGAATAACTCGTTTTTAATTTATTTTTATTGATGCATTAACCATAGCCGAGTTCCTATTTTGATTCAATCGGTTACTTCGATTTTACGTAAAATATAAAAAGAGGATTTGCTGTTTCTTTAATGGGCGTTTTGGAAGGGATTGCAGGTGTTTAAGTGGCTTATTTGGAGAGGTAGCAGCTTACCTTTATTAATGCGTCCTGTTTTGCAGCTTTTCTATATTATGAACTAAGCAATACAGTTGCCATTGGGCATTCACTTTCGTTTGAC
>NZ_JACJDS010000088.1:0-938 GCF_014163635.1 Pseudoalteromonas sp. SR44-8 | reverse complement strand
CAATACAGTTGCCATTGGGCATTCACTTTCGTTTGACCGCGTAAGGTCAATTTATTCATGCCTTTGTTAACTGTAATATTCCGCTGTTTATTTAAAGGAAAGCAGGCTCTATACAGCCAAGTCGTTTGCTGTACTGTCGTCGCCCGATTGGGCTGTCTATTTTGACCTTCATTTTGTCGATGTAGCTTAGCTTTTTACGCGATTCATCATTTTTAAACTGAACTTGCCGTCCTGTTTTTATAGGTGGCTTTCGCATACATTGCTGTTGCAGTGGGCATACCTTGCAATCTTTTAAGTAACCGCAGAATCGCGTATATTTTTGGTTGTGGCTGTTTACATTTATACCGCTTCGCCACATGTCATTGCCTGCGGGACAGCGGCAGGTTTGTGTCGTCTCATCATAATGGAAGTCGTCTGAGGTAAATAACCGTGGCTTGCCTTTACTGCGTTTTAGTCGGCGCTTTTCTTGCTCTGTCTCATAAGTTTCACTTTCTTTAAACAGCGGATTTCGTTTTCTAAATTGGTTATCCGCAATGTAAGTATCAAAGCCACTTTTCGCCATAAACTCAAGATTCACTTCGCTGTTAAACCCACTGTCTGCGGTAAACTTTATGGTGTGATTATCTGCTTCTTTTTTTGTATTGAGCTTAGTGAGCTGTTGTTTTAATTGCTTAACCGCTGGCTGTAAGGTTTGCTGCTCGCCCACTGTACCCCATGCCTGTGCTTGCAGTATAATTTGATGTTTATCGTCATTTATCGCTATCCCGTTGTAGCCTTGGATTGTACCTTTTGACGTGGTCATTTTCGCGCTATCAGGGTCGGTAATATTACTTTTAATGGGCTTGCCTTTGCTGCCCGTTTTTTCCTCGTGGGTCGCTAAGAACTCCGTGATTTTATCTGCACTTTTATCCAGCTTTTCTTTTTGCTTTAAATCCTGT
>NZ_JACJDS010000087.1:0-1069 GCF_014163635.1 Pseudoalteromonas sp. SR44-8 | reverse complement strand
TCAACCTGCGCCTTTGTACCATTTTACATCGTTGCTGGCGGCTTGCTGCTTTAACCGTTGTTTGCTGCCTGCAAAATTTGAGTACTGCTGCCTGAAACGTTGAATTGATTCAAGCCATTGCGCTTCTTCTATATTCAACGTCAGGAGCACTTTTGGTATGCTTTTGTTGATATGCCCTTTTTTCTTTGGATCTATCTGGCGGCCACTCCAGTCGACTAATTCAATGTAATCCAGTAAGGCAAAGGGGATCGTGCCTTTAATATGATTACCACCAAATTGCTTTAGCTGTGCTGGTTGACTTTCATGTTGAACAGTATCTTTTTGTTTGAGGGGTTTATTTGCTTTGACCGTGTCTGTGGTAAAGGCTTTGAAATGCGCTATACGCTCTTGAATTGAGGTAAAATCACTGTCTTCAAGCGTATCGGCTATGTTTGCTCTGATAGGATTCAAATCAACGTAGGCCATGCAACTGAGTACTGCGGTTTGATCTAATAATGCCTGTGACTTATAGCGCCCTTCCCAGTACTTGCCCATGCAGTTATCTTCCTTATTGGCCTCGCGGGCAATGTACTCATTAAGGTTTTTCATATACCAGCTGATGTCATAAAGCCTTGCGCGCCATTTAGCGATGATCTCATCAAAAAAGAGCACACTCGCCTTATCTAGCTGCTCACCATTTAAGTAACGATCAACTAAAACATGGCCGTTATAAAGTTGATACCAGCGTTCAATTACTTCATCATCAGACCAATCAAGTGCTTGACGTCTATTGACGTTCACAACAAGGTGGTAGTGATTGCTCATTATCGCGTAGGCAGCTATCTCTATAGCGAAAACGCTACTTAGTAACTTAATTCGCTCTACTAACCACACTCTACGGTGATCAAAGTTTTTACCTGTGTATTTATCATCACCACACAAAAACGCTCGCCTAACGCATCGTGAAATTAAGTGATAATAAGATGTGGACGCTAAATCAATAAGCTTTTTTCTTGCCCGGGTCATACATAGCAACTCCTGTTAAACTGTATATAAAAACAGTAGTTGATACTATGGATTTTGCAAAAAA
>NZ_JACJDS010000086.1:0-1119 GCF_014163635.1 Pseudoalteromonas sp. SR44-8 | reverse complement strand
AACAGTGTGCAAAAAAATAATGATACGGTTACCCACAACGGAAGAGGTGCTAAATTTTCTGACACAAAATATGTGTCTGTCCTTTTTATTCTACTTTTTTATTCTTGTGTATGTCCTTTTTATTTTCTGACTAGTGACCCGAATGCTCAAGGAATTGAATTATCAGCAGATGCAGGTTTAAATGCGAGTAACGCTTCAGGTACGATGAGCGGTCAATTACAATTGGGTAAGGCTGAAGCATTAGTTCAACCTCAAAATGGTACTGTTTCAGGTAAAACAGAGGGGGCTAAGGTTACGGGAACATTAAGTTCAAATCCTACTTCTGTAAACAACGAAGGTAAGGTAAAAGTTGGTGCCCATATGGGCCTGATTAAAGTCGAATTAGAAGTAGACACTAATAAACTAGATTAGAGGTATTTAAATTGAAAATTTGGAAGAACTTTATTTTGACGTGGGTGATTCTTCTTATCAGCATTATCGCTTATTCTGCATCTGTTGATGGTGGAATAAGCGCTGATGATTACTCAAAATACCTTGGTATTTTGTTTTGGGGAGTGACAATAATAGTGAGCATTTATCCACTAGGGTTTATTATTTTTAATCGAAGACTATTAGACTCAATGAATGCCGCGAAGCTATTTTTCATAGCTTTGCTATGCCCGTTTGTTGGAAGCTTGTTTGTGTACATTAAATTAAGAAAGTTACAAAATGAGCTTTTATGAATCCGATATAGCAGTAATTTTGTTTTTACTGTTTGGGGTCAATTCAATTATAAAGGGAAGGATTGAACTTCAATTGGGCGCTGGGAAGAAAGGAATTAACACTATTGTTGAAAAAGCTCCATCACGTCAAAAACAAATATCGCTGAATGGTTGGAAGGCTCGTGCTACGGGAGCTGCTTTTGTTTGTTTGGGCTTAGTCATTCATATCTACTTTAAGAGTGGGAGTGTAATATTTAGCATATGAAGTGGGTAATTGCTTTTACGCAACTAATAGAAAAATAGGACAGGCGCATTTTTTTGCAAATTTTTTGCAAAATCCATAGTATCAACTACTGTTTTTATATACAGTTTAACAGGAGTTGCTATGTATGACCCGGGCAAGAAAAAAGCTTATTGA
>NZ_JACJDS010000085.1:0-1146 GCF_014163635.1 Pseudoalteromonas sp. SR44-8 | reverse complement strand
TAAAGCAACAGCAAATCCTCTTTTTATATTTTACGTAAAATCGAAGTAAGCGATTGAATCAAAATAGGAACTCGACTATGGTTAAACCATCAATAAAAATAAATTAAAAACGAGTAATTCTACAGGCTCGTTGAGGGTGTAGAATTACTCTTTTTTAATAAAAACAGCTTGTTTTATGGGTTCCAAAATACATTACCTAATACTTTAAACACGCTTAGAGTTAATTACAGGAGCTAGTTTTTTAATTGAATTTGGCTGTTGGAGTTATTCTACAGCCTCGTTATAAGCCCCCAATAGAATTGAGTTTATGTCTCTTTTAGTATGTAAAAAATGTTATTCGACGATTGTTGCAAAGGATAAAACTCCAAATGCTAGGGATCTGAACTATATTTGTCCAGTTTGTGGAACTTCAATAAATACATTTAATATCAAATACTATTTAATGGCTTTTGCTGTGTTATTTCTTTTGTGGGCAATTTCGTTTTTTTCTCACCATATTAGTGAGGGGAATTTAAAATGGGATTCGGCAAATCAATCATCATTATTATTAGCTGTTATTATGGTAACCTCAATTGCTTTCGCAATTTATCGGCACTTAAAGGTAAATGACAAGTCAAAACAATGGGTAGTATTAGGCTGTATTTCTTTAGTTTTGCTGCTCAATGAAATCCATATTGCAGCATCAAGAGTTTGGGGCTTGTAACAATATGCTCTGAGGTGGACTGCAAGCACTAAAGCTCTTTTTCCACCGCAAATTTTAACAGCCTTGCTCCCTTACTTTTCAATGCCGTTAGGTAAGTTGACTCATCTTTGGGCGTACGAGTCTTACAGCACCTAAAGAGTGTTCGTATCCATTTAAATGTCAGTGATCTGATTATGGTTGTTCTTAATTTATAAGCGTGGGTTTTCCTATGGCTTCTTGCTGCCGACTATCGCGGTCAAGTAACGATGCTTTTGCCCAAAATGATTAACAAACCGATAATCCAGCCACTGTGTTCGGTGACAGGGATTACATCTGCTCAAATAAGCCACTTAAACACCTGTCATACCTTCCAAAACGCCCATTAAAGCAACAGCAAATCCTCTTTTTATATTTTACGTAAAATCGAAGTAAGCGATTGAATCAAAATAGGAACTCGACTATGG
>NZ_JACJDS010000084.1:0-1191 GCF_014163635.1 Pseudoalteromonas sp. SR44-8 | reverse complement strand
AAATTAAGTGATAATAAGATGTGGACGCTAAATCAATAAGCTTTTTTCTTGCCCGGGTCATACATAGCAACTCCTGTTAAACTGTATATAAAAACAGTAGTTGATACTATGGATTTTGCAAAAAAATGCGCCTGTCCTATTTTTCTTCTAACGAGAGCGTTACCCAATCAGCGTGTTGTGTAGCGTATTCAATGTGCATCGCAGCAGCTATAAATATTGGGCCATACGGGATACAACATCGACACCAGAGCAAGTAAGGTTAGAAGCGGAAGTTAAAGTTATACATGCAATGAGTGGCGGTTCGGCTGGGGCACGGACAATCGCAGCAATTGCAACGAATAACGGTTTTGAATTAAGCCGTTATCGCGCCGCTAAGCTGATGGTTAAACTAAAACTAGAGAGCTGCCAAGTACCACAACATCAATATAAACGCGGTGGTAATGAGCACCTTGAAATCCCGAATTTTCTAGATAGGCAGTTTGATGTTGTTGAACCGAATACAGCGTGGTGCGGTGATGTGACGTATATTTGGATAGGCAATCGCTGGGCTTATTTAGCGGTCGTTGTTGATTTATTTGCACGCAAAGTCGTTGGTTGGGCAATGTCATTGTCGCCAGATACTAACTTAACGCTAAAAGCGCTTGAACTCGCGTATGAAAGCAGAGGAAAACCGACAGGACTGATGTTTCACTCAGACCAAGGAAGCCACTATACAAGCTTGAAGTATCGCCAACGTTTATGGCGCTATAAAATCACACAAAGCATGAGTCGGCGCGGAAATTGTTGGGATAATGCGCCAATGGAACGATTTTTTAGAAGCTTTAAAACGGAGTGGATGCCAAAAGTTGGATATGAAAACTTTGAAGAAGCTAAATATAGTGTGAGTGATTATATCAACGGATATTACAACAATGTTAGACCACATCATTATAATGCAGGTTTAGCACCAAATGAATCTGAGGTTAGATACCAAGATTCTAAAACTGTGGCCAAAATTAGTTGACCACTACACCTCTTCCGTTGTGGGTAACCGTATCATTATTTTTTTGCACACTGTTAGTTACAAAACTGAGAATTCAGTGGCTTGGAAGGAGTTTTAGGCAAATAAAGGCAAAGCTAGGTCATCACTTTATTTAATATCGTGTTTTTTAAACAAACCAATAAAGATGCAACTGTTCAACCTGCGCCTTT
>NZ_JACJDS010000083.1:0-1347 GCF_014163635.1 Pseudoalteromonas sp. SR44-8 | reverse complement strand
CTAGAATTTGACACCGTAATGCAACATAATAGCGTTACCCTGATAGCTGATAAATAGCTATTTTAAAACTCACAAAGGACGTAAAAGTGAAAGTATTAACAGTATTTGGTACTCGCCCAGAAGCCATTAAAATGGCCCCTCTTGTTCATGCCTTGGCTAACGATAGTCGCTTTGACGCAAAAGTATGTGTAACGGCACAGCACCGTGAAATGCTAGATCAAGTACTTGAGCTTTTTAAAATCACCCCAGAATACGATTTAAACTTAATGAAAGCAGGGCAAACACTGCCAGAAGTAACTAGCCGCATTTTGCAAGAGCTAACCCCAGTACTTAAAGAATTTAAACCTGATGTAGTGCTTGTTCATGGCGACACGGCAACAACATTTGCTGCGAGTTTAGCAGCTTACTATGAGCAAATAGCAGTAGGCCACGTAGAAGCAGGCTTACGCACAGGCAATATTTACTCACCTTGGCCTGAAGAAGGTAACCGAAAACTAACTGGCGCTTTAACTAAGTTCCACTTTGCACCAACGGATACCTCCAAAGCTAACTTGCTTAAAGAAAACTATGCAGATGAAAATATATTTGTAACCGGTAACACGGTTATTGATGCTTTATTATTAGTTAAGCAACAGATAGAAGGTGATGCAGAGCTGAGCAACACATTAGCATCACAATTCCCTATGCTTGATGAAAATAAAAAGCTTATTTTGGTTACGGGCCATCGCCGCGAAAGTTTTGGTGGTGGGTTTGAGCGTATTTGTGAAGCGCTAGCGCAAACAGCTAAAGAGCACCCTGATACACAAATACTTTACCCAGTACATTTAAACCCAAATGTGCAAGAGCCAGTAAAGCGTATTTTAAAAGATGTAGATAACGTACATTTAATCGAGCCACAACAGTACTTACCATTTGTGTATTTAATGAATCGCTCACACATTATTTTAACAGACTCCGGTGGCATTCAAGAAGAAGCACCAAGCTTAGGTAAACCTGTACTCGTAATGCGTGACACAACAGAGCGCCCGGAAGCGGTTGATGCTGGTACGGTAAAATTAGTTGGAACAGATGTAGCAAAAATCACTTCTGCATTAAATGAGTTACTTACGGATGAAGCGGCTTATAAAGCAATGAGCCGCGCCCATAATCCGTATGGTGATGGCCAAGCATGCCAGCGTATTTGTGATGTTTTAGCTAAATAATGAGCGTAAGCGCGGGTTTACCCCGCGCATTACTCTAAAAAAATAGTGTGACAAGCTGAAAAATATATAAATAAAGCTTGCCATAAAAAGTTTAAAACCAAAATTTGTAGAACCTAGAACCTAGAACCTAGAACCTAGAACCTAG
>NZ_JACJDS010000082.1:0-1405 GCF_014163635.1 Pseudoalteromonas sp. SR44-8 | reverse complement strand
GTCATAGGTAAGATCTTAAGAAATTGAGTTGAAGCTCAATTCATGATCAAATGGTTGTTACCACACAAACCACAGAATCAAGAAAAGAGCTTCAAATGAATGCTAACATTTTTATTAATAAGTTAAAAAGTATCCTAAGTGAAAAAAAACTGAACCGACTTGGTAAACAAGTAGCATTTACTAAAAGAGAAAGAAATATTACGGCATTTCATATGGTTGTTAGTCTTGTTGCTGCGCTTGGGGATAAAAAAACGATCTATTTATCCGAAATATTAAGAGTTTATAATCAGCTAACAGGGCAGTCTATTAAGTATAAGCCTTTTCATAACCAGTTAGTTAAACCTGAACTAGCTGAACTAATGCGAGAGGTAACAAATAGAGTTTTTAATTGTTGGATAAATGATGCGCTTAAGTACACGAAAAAAGATTTGTTCAAGTTTGAGAATATTTTAATTCAGGACGGTAGCTCTATTATGCTTCATCGTTCTTTAAAAGATGTTTTTCCTGGGCGATTTTCAAATACGTGTCCAGCAGCTATTGAATTGCATGCTACTTTAAATTTAACGCAAGGTTGCTTTGAAAAAGCAGGTATAACACCAGACAGTTACTCTGAACGTGAAGAACTTCCAAAATTTAAAGAGTTGAAAGGACAGTTGTTACTTGCTGATAGAGGATATTATTCAGGTAGTTATATTCATGAATTAGATAAAGCAGGAGGATTTTACGTATTAAGAGCGAAGGGATTAAAAGCAGTCAGAGTACATAATGCTTTTAAGCAAAATGGACAGGAATTAACAGGAAGTCATTCCCCAAAGTTATGTGAGTTGCTCCCCGAATTACCTAAAAATGATCTTATTGATATGAATGTTAGC
This sequence comes from Pseudoalteromonas sp. SR44-8, assembly GCF_014163635.1. Taxonomy (NCBI): domain Bacteria; kingdom Pseudomonadati; phylum Pseudomonadota; class Gammaproteobacteria; order Alteromonadales; family Pseudoalteromonadaceae; genus Pseudoalteromonas; species Pseudoalteromonas sp. SR44-8. Next base: position 533 of record NZ_JACJDS010000082.1, on the reverse strand, counting down.
ATAAAAAACAAGCTAACAAGAGTCGTTGGGTATTGGTCAAAAAAAGAAAAACAATATACATTTTTAGTCACTAATTTATCTATTGATGAATTTACAGCGACTGAAATAGGCAAATTATATAGGTTACGCTGGCAGGTTGAATTACTTTTTAAGGAGTGTAAGTCTTATAATAATTTACGCGGCTTTCAAACATCAAACGCAACCTTACAAGAGGCGCTAATTTATGTAAGTTTAATAGTAACCACGCTTAAAAGGTTTTTAACTGGCTGTATTGAAAAGATATTCAAAACTGAAATGTCTACAATGACAGTAGCAAAAACAACGGGGGGTTGGTGGATTGGCATATTAACAGCGATTATTAGGAAGCATAGGAAAGGATTGTTAAATGCAGTTAATGGAGCATTTGACTTTCTGAGGAAAAATGCAGCTAGGGCGCACCCCAAACGCGATCGAAAAACAGGAGTATTTCAGTATGGGGTAGAGCCAAATTTTTAAGGCTGTACTTAATATTTTTCTTAAGTACCTACCTATGA
>NZ_JACJDS010000081.1:0-1481 GCF_014163635.1 Pseudoalteromonas sp. SR44-8 | reverse complement strand
GGCAGCTACGCGGCTATTACTATCAGTGTTAACGATGGCACAGATAGCGCCAGTTTAACGCCATTTACATTAGAGGTTACCAACACCAACGATGCGCCGGTAGGGCAAAACTTCGCGTTTAACCTCGATGAAGCCGCGACTTTAACCGTGGCACTTGCAAACGGGTTATTAAGTAACGCCAGCGATGATGATGCAGGCGACACACTCAGCGCAGAGCTGGTCAGTCAACCACAATTTGGTAGTGTCAGCTTAAATAGTGATGGTAGCTTTAGTTATCAACATGACGGCAGTGAAAACCACGGCGACAGCTTCACCTTCCAAGTTCGTGATAGCGCAGGTGCGTTATCGGCGGTACAGACAGTAACACTTACGGTAACGCCGGTTGCTGATGCACCGGTTGCCATGGATGACAGTGCCACCACTGCAGAAGACACGCCAGTGAACTTTAGCTTGGTAGCGAATGACAGTGATGCAGAAAATGACCTAGTGGTCGCTTCAGCGGCCATCGTATTACCCGCGAGTAAAGGCACGGTAAGTATCACCAACGGCATTGCCTCGTATACACCGAACAGCAATGTAACGGGGACAGACACCTTTACTTATACGGTAAAAGATGCAGCATTGAATACCTCAACAGCGGCGACAGTGACAGTCACTATTACCCCAGTGAACGACCTCCCTGAGGTACAAGCTATCAGCTTAAGTGTGGATGAAGACACCGCATCAGCAGTGACCAATGTGCGTTCACTGGCCAGTGATGTGGAAGACACCATCCCAACGGGCACGATTAACTTAGTCAGAGCGCCAAGCTCAGGGCAAGTGGTGTTTGACCAAGCCGCGGGTACCTTTGTGTATACCCCAGATGCGAACGTTACAGGGCAAGACAGTTTCACCTACACCATTACTGACAGCGAAGGCGGTGTATCACTGCCAGGAACCGTTACGGTAAATATAGGTGCGGTGAATGACCGCCCCGTTGTTGCTAATGATGCAGTGACGACTGATGAAGATACCGCAACAACGTTAGCTATTTTAGCAAACGACTCAGACGTAGAAGACAGTGGCTTTAATGCTGCCAACGTAAGCCTTGAAAACCAAGGCACGGGGGCGGGCATGTACGATTTTGCGACAGTCAGCGTTAACCTAGATGGTAGTTTAGCTATCGTGCCAAGCCAAGATGTGAATGGGGTATTTAGTTTCACCTACACATTAACAGACAGCGAAGGCTTAAGCTCAACCCCAGCGACCGTCACACTGACCATTAATGCCGTGAACGACGCACCAGTGGCGCTAGATAACACCGCCCAACTGCAAGAAGAAGGTTCATTTGAAGTCAACGTATTGGGTAACGACAGTGATGTTGATATCGGCGACAGCTTAGATGTGAGCAGTGTGACGGTTGTCAGTGCACCAAGCAATGGGCAAACTCAAGTAACAGCAACGGGGGCAATCATTTACACCGCCAATGCAGATTACTATGG
>NZ_JACJDS010000080.1:0-1619 GCF_014163635.1 Pseudoalteromonas sp. SR44-8 | reverse complement strand
GATGTTGATATCGGCGACAGCTTAGATGTGAGCAGTGTGACGGTTGTCAGTGCACCAAGCAATGGGCAAACTCAAGTAACAGCAACGGGGGCAATCATTTACACCGCCAATGCAGATTACTATGGCGATGACAGCTTTACTTACACAGTTAAAGACAGCAATGGCGCGATATCTAACCTTGCTACTGTCACCATGACCGTGAACCCAGTCAATGATGCGCCGGTGGCACAAACGCAAACCCTTAGCCTTGATGAAGATGCAAGCTTATTGATCACATTGCTTGCGACAGACATCGAAAATGACAGCTTAACTTATCGCATTGATACTGATGTCGCACACGGAACGCTAGTTCAACAAAGCAGTGATAGTTGGTTGTATTCAGCTGCGGCAGATTATAACGGCAGTGATAGTTTCACGTTTGTAGCCAATGATGGTGCGTTAGATTCAGCTCCTGTTAGTGTTAACTTAACCGTTAATGCTGTAAATGATGCCCCTGTTGCCAGCGCTGCAGCGGTGTCAGTAAATGAAGATACGCCACTGACTATCAACCTTACCGCCAGCGATATCGAAGGCGATACCTTAACGTATCAAATAAGCAGTCAGCCACAAAATGGCCGTGTTACATTGACTGGCTCGCAAGCAATATACCAAGGTGAGAGTGACTTCTTTGGCACCGATAGCTTCAGCTTTGTTGCTAACGATGGTAGCGTGGATTCAGCACCAGCGGTGATCACAGTGACCGTGAGCAGTGTTAATGATGTGCCAGTGATCAGCGGTTCACCGACTGTGTCAGTGAGTGAGAAAATCGCTTATAGTTTTGCGCCAACGGCAACTGACACCGAGGGCGATAACTTAACCTTTAGCATCAGTAATAAACCAAGTTGGTTGAGTTTTGATAGCAGTACCGGGTTGCTCAGTGGTACCGCTGTTAACAGCGATGTGGGTGTGTACAGTAATATTGTGCTCAGTGTCAGCGATGGCATGGGTACGGCGAGCTTACCGGCATTTAACTTAACGGTGATCAACGTCAATGACGCACCAACGATTGGTGGTGTTCCAGCATTAAATGTTGATCAAGATACGCCTTATAGCTTTACCCCAACAGCCAGCGATATTGATGGCGACAGCTTAACCTTTAGCATTAGCAACAAGCCGAGCTGGGCAAACTTTGATAGCAGCACTGGGCAGTTTTCAGGTACGCCAAGTAATGATGATGTCGGCGTAAATAACAACATTATTATTTCAGTATCAGACGGCGCGATTACTACAGCATTGAGTAGCTTTAATCTCACCGTTAAGAACGTTAACGATGCACCGACAATCAGTGGTACACCGAACACCACGGTAAGCGAAGACAGTCAGTATCAGTTTACGCCATCAGTGCGTGATATTGATGGTGATAGCCTCAGTTTCAGCATCATTAATAAGCCAAGTTGGGCAAGCTTTGACACCAGCACGGGCGAATTAGCGGGCACGCCACAGAACGAGGATGTGGGCAGCTACGCGGCTATTACTATCAGTGTTAACGATGGCACAGATAGCGCCAGTTTAACGCCATTTACATTAGAGGTTACCAACACCAACGATGCGCCGGTAGGGCAAAACTTCGCGTTTAACCT
>NZ_JACJDS010000007.1:156294-160043 GCF_014163635.1 Pseudoalteromonas sp. SR44-8 | reverse complement strand
AGGTTAAACGCGAAGTTTTGCCCTACCGGCGCATCGTTGGTGTTGGTAACCTCTAATGTAAATGGCGTTAAACTGGCGCTATCTGTGCCATCGTTAACACTGATAGTAATAGCCGCGTAGCTGCCTACATCCTGGTTCTGTGGCGTGCCCGCTAATTCGCCCGTGCTGGTGTCAAAGCTTGCCCAACTTGGCTTATTAATGATGCTAAAAGTATGGGTATCTTGCGTATCGCTGTCTGTAAGGGTGGGTATAAAACTATACGCTGCATCTTCAGCTGTAGTTGTACTTGGTGAACCACTTAACACCGGTACGACATTATATTTTTTAGTTACTGTGGCAGTTACTGCTGCGCTGGCATTGCCTGCGGTGTCTGTAACTATTGCTGAGAACGTTAACACTCCCTCAGCCAATGTTGTAACATCGATACCTGTAATTTGCTGCGTAACAGCACTAATCGTTGCGTTACCAGTAACAGCATTACTGCCATCACTTACCTGGTAACTAAGCGAACCACTTCCTTCAAGCCCAGTAAAACTAACACTCATTGCAGATTCGTTATCCGCATTAATTAAGCTTTGATCAACGCTAACTGCATGCCCAGTTGGGGTGGTATTATCTAAAGTAATTGAGCTGGTCGCCGCAGGTGAAGTATTCCCTGCACTGTCAGTTTGCGTTACCGATACTGTTAAAGTGCCGTTATTAAGTGCACTTATATCTAACTCATTGCCGCTAAGCGTCCAATTACCACCACTACCAGCTGTAACCGTGGCATTTACACCGCCAATATCAACCTTAACTGCAGCGCCTGATTCTGCCCCAGAGCCGGTTATCAATACACTATCATCTTCACTAGCGTTAACTATGCCATCGACTTCGATTGGCGTATTAATAGTAACAACTGGCGGTGCACTGTTATCCAAGGTTATCGTCGTCGTTGCCGCTGGAGAAATATTACCCGCGCTGTCAGTTTGCGTTGCTGATACCGTTAATGTGCCATTATTTAATGCACTGATATCTAACTCATTACCACTGAGAGTCCAATTACCGCTGCTATCAGCAGTCACGGTGGCATTTACACCGCCAACATCAACCTTAACTGCAGCGCCTGATTCTGCCCCAGATCCTACAATTAATAACGCATTATCTTCAGCAGCATTCACAATGCCATCAACAGCGATCGGCGTTGTGATAGCCAATGCATTTGGCGCAACATTATCTAAGGTTATAGTGGTTGTAGCTGCAGATGAAATATTTCCTGCGCTATCGGTTTGCGTTGCAGATACTGTTAATGTGCCATTATTTAACGCGCTAATGTCTAATTCACTGCCATTAAGTGTCCAGTTACCGCTGCTATCAGCTATCACAGTTGCATTTATGCCGCTAATACCCACTGTCACTGTTGCGCCAGCTTCTGCTCCTGACCCTGTGATCAACACAGCATTGTCTTCAGCCGCATTTACAATACCATCTACTGCAATCGGCGTTGTAATAGCCACCGCATTTGGTGCGATGTTATCTAATGTAATTGAAGTTGATGCAGCCGTTGAGATATTGCCCGCATCGTCGGTTTGTGTTGCCGAAACTGTCAATATGCCATTATTTAGAGCGCTGATATCCAGCTCATTACCTGATAATGTCCAATTACCACTTGAGTCTGCGGTAGTCGTTTTAGTAACCCCACCGATACTCACAGTGACTGTTGCACCTGACTCTGCTCCCCCGCCTTCGACTAATACATCATTATCCTCCGCAGCGTTAACTTTACCATCCCCCTCAATAGGCGTAATAAAGGTTGGTGCGTTTGGTGCTTGGTTATCCAACGTTATTGTTGTAGTTGCAGCTATTGAGATATTACCTGCGCTATCGGCCTGAGTTGCCGAGACCGTCAGCGTACCATTATTCAGCGCACTGATATCCAGCTCGTTGCCCGATAATGTCCAATTACCACTTGAATCTGCAGTGGTGGTTTTAGATATACCATCAACATTTACTGTAACTGTTGCACCTGACTCTGCGCCAGATCCTTGCACTAGTACATCGTTATCTTCAACAGCATTAACTTTGCCGTCGCCTTCAATTGGCGTAGTAATCGTCAATGCATTTGGCGCTTGATTATCCAACGTAATTACTGCGGTTGCCGTAGTCGAGGTGTTACCCGCCGCATCACTTTGTGTGGCGCTGACGGTGAGCGTGCCATTATTAAAGCTGCTTACATCAAACTCACTACCACTGATAGTCCATGCCCCAGAGCCATCAGCCGTTACGGTACGTGATAAGTTATTCGCGCCATCGCTGATGGTCACACTGACGCTGGCATTAGCTTCCGCCCCGGAGCCGGTGATCACTACGTCACTGTCTTCCGCTGCGTTAACTTTACCATCGCCCTCTATCGGAGTGGCTATTGTCGGTGAATTCGGTGCTGTATTATCTAAAATCACCGCGGTGCTGGCTGCGCTGGAGGTGTTACCCGCCGCATCAGATTGTGTCGCGCTGACGGTGAGCGTGCCATTATTAAAGCTGCTGACATCAAACTCACTACCACTGATAGTCCATGTACCTGCGCCATCAGCCGTCACAGTCCGTGATAAGTTATTCGCGCCATCGCTGATAGTCACACTGACACTGGCATTGGCTTCTGCGCCAGAGCCGGTGATCAATACACTGCCATCTTCTACAGCATTGATCCGGCCATCAACCTCAATCGGGGTGCTTATCGTCAAGGCATTCGGAGCTGTATTATCTAAAATCACTGAGGTGCTGGTTGCACTGGAGGTGTTACCCGCCGCATCAGATTGTGTGGCGCTGACGGTGAGCGTGCCATTATTAAAGCTGCTGACATCAAACTCGCTACCACTGATAGTCCATGCCCCAGAGCCATCGGCCGTCACAGTACGTGATAAGTTATTCGCGCCATCGCTGATAGTTACACTGACACTGGCATTGGCTTCTGCCCCGGAGCCGGTGATCAATACACTGCCATCTTCTACAGCATTGATCCGGCCATCAACCTCAATCGGGGTGGCAATCGTCAAGGCATTCGGTGCTGCGTTATCTAAAATCACTGAGGTGCTGGTTGCACTGGAGGTGTTACCCGCCGCATCACTTTGTGTGGCGCTGACGGTGAGTGTGCCATTATTAAAGCTGCTGACATCAAACTCACTACCACTGATAGTCCATGTACCTGCGCCATCGGCCGTCACGGTGCGCGATAAGTTATTCGCGCCATCGCTGATAGTCACACTGACACTGGCATTAGCTTCTGCGCCAGAGCCGGTGATCAATACACTGCCATCTTCTACAGCATTGATCCGGCCATCAACCTCAATCGGGGTGCTTATCGTCAAGGCATTCGGTGCTGCGTTATCTAAAATCACTGAGGTGCTGGCTGCACTGGAGGTGTTACCCGCCGCATCACTTTGTGTGGCGCTGACGGTGAGCGTGCCATTATTAAAGCTGCTGACATCAAACTCGCTACCACTGATAGTCCATGCCCCAGAGCCATCGGCCGTCACAGTCCGTGATAAGTTATTCGCGCCATCGCTGATGGTCACACTGACACTGGCATTGGCTTCTGCCCCGGAGCCGGTGATCAATACACTGCCATCTTCTACAGCATTGATCCGGCCATCAACCTCAATCGGGGTGGCAATCGTCAAGGCATTCGGTGCTGCGTTATCTAAAATCACTGAGGTGCTGGTTGCACTGGAGGTGTTACCCGCCGCATCACTTTGTGTGGCGCTGACGGTGAG
>NZ_JACJDS010000007.1:0-156194 GCF_014163635.1 Pseudoalteromonas sp. SR44-8 | reverse complement strand
TTAAAGCTGCTGACATCAAACTCACTACCACTGATAGTCCATGCCCCAGAGCCATCAGCCGTCACAGTACGCGATTGGTTATTCGAACCATCGCTGATAGTCACACTGACACTGGCATTGGCTTCTGCGCCAGAGCCGGTGATCAATACACTGCCATCTTCTACAGCATTGATCCGACCATCAACCTCAATCGGGGTGGCGATCGTCAAGGCACTCGGTGCTGCGTTATCTAAAATCACCGCGGTGCTGGCTGCGCTTGAAGTATTACCCGCCGCATCGCTTTGTGTGGCGCTGACGGTGAGCGTGCCATCATTAAAGCTGCTGACATCAAACTCACTACCACTGATAGTCCATGCCCCAGAGCCATCGGCCGTCACAGTCCGTGATAAGTTATTCGAACCATCGCTGATGGTCACATTAACCGTAGCGCCAGAGTCAGCGCCGCGACCTTGTATAAGCACATGCGCATCTTCCACAGCATTGATCCGACCATCTACTTCAATCGGGGTGGTAATACTCGGTGCACTCACGTTAGTATCAATGGTTATTGTAGTACTCGTTCCATTGGTAATATTACCAGCAGAGTCCGTCGCGCGTGCCACAATAGTATGCGAGCCACTCGTCATTGCTGAGCCCACGGTGATACTCCACACCCCACCACTAACAACAGTACTGCCTATTGAGCCATCAACACTTGAAATAAGAGTAATAGTGTCGCCTGTGGTGCCTGTACCTGTAAAAGTGGGTGTTGTATTATTGGTTATATTATCTGTACTCGAAGAACCACTATCACTGGCTGCTGTTAGATCGGCTGCGCTCGGTGCGCTCGGCGCGGTTGTGTCAATTGTCACTGTAAGTGCGCTTGAGCTACTACTTACATTACTTGCTGAGTCTGTTGCTTTTGCTGAAATAGCATGGTCTAAACCGGCAGTTAAAGTGCTAGTGGTAATTTGCCAATTGCCATCGGTCGCTATGCCAGACCCGATTACAGTTGCTCCAGCACCAACTTGGTCGCTGTAAAGACTAACTGTTGAACCGCTCTCAGCAGTGCCACTAAATGTTGGCGTGGTATCGTTGGTAATATTATCCGTAGTAGATAACCCTGAATCAGCAGCCGCATTTAAATCAGGGGTAGATGGCGCACTTGGCGCAACATTATCATTTACCGTTATAGTAAACGCTTTTTGAAAAGTTGTTGTTGCATCGTTACTTTGTACGCACACAATGTAACTTCCTGCACTAAGTGCAGCTTGCGTCTGAATTAAGGTGCCACTGATCTGAAAACTGCTATTGTTTGTGTCAGCGCTACATGTACCGTTTACACTTGCGCCTGAGCTTACAAACGTATAACTATGACTGTCGGTGGTATCTACATCTGAGGTAGTGAGCGCCCCTATATTAGCACCAGGTCCAGTTGATGATTGATTTATACTTGCCGATGAAAGTGAAATATCCGTTGGGGCATCATTTTGCCCAGTAATATTCACTATCGCTTGATTTGTACCCGCGCTGTTTGCTATCCCATCATTAAAGACATAATCCAAAGTCACTGATGATGATGGAGATTCGGAACTATTTTGATAGGTAATGCTTTGTAAAACTGAGTCAACAATTGCAGATGTAGCATTAGCATTAAAGGTCAGTACCAAGGTACCTGAGGAGTTAGTCGTTACCGTTCCGACTGTGGTCGAATTATAAGTAAACGTATTGCCCTCAATTAGCGCGCCCAATAAGTTATTGTTCGCAAAAACATCTTCAGTACTTGCCCCACCGTTTCGACTAATAGTTAAACTGGCATTATTATAATTACCCATCGCGCCATTAAGGGCATCGAGCTCAGTATCAGCGATAGTCACATCTGAGTCGATAACAATTGCAGAGCCATTTTCAATGAAGGTTGCACCGCCATTCAAACTACTAAATACGGGGGCGCTATTTGGCTCAACAAAAGTTATTATGGTATCGCTACCACTTTCAGCAACGCTAAAAGCTAAACTTGAGCCTGGTGAATTACTTAATGAGAGCGTAAGCTCAGAAATATTAAAATCGGTGGCATCTGTATCAACTTCTAATGTGCTAGTGCCATTAAATCGCACATTTGCACTTGAAAGCCCTGTCACGCCAGTAATCGTTAAGGTATCACCTACGGCTAGATCGGTGATGGTATCCCCTGATAATTGTGATGCACTGCCGACAAAATTATCGTTACCTGCATTGCCCGTCATCGAATCAGTACCACCGCCTGGGCGGATGGTATCTGCGCCGCTACCGCCAACAATAGTATCATCGCCATTGAAATTGCTGGCTGTAATCGTCAACATGTCACTGGCAAAGGCTGAAGCATTTATTGATAGGGCTGCTGTAATTTCACCGCCACTCGCATTTGACACTGATACTGCTTGACCATTGGCATTAAAGTTGTCAGTCAAGGTTATCGTGGCATTATTGTCAGTTCCTATTGCCACGCCTTCAACAGCAGACACTGAGGTACTGGTGAAATCAAACGCCCCACCATCCATAAGTTTCAGTGTTTCAGTGCCCGCACTACCCGTTATAGCAGTGCTAAAATTACCAATATTAGCGGCATCAATAGCCACTGTTGCGCCACTAGCTAACGAAAGAGTGCCTATATTTAAAAATCCACCGCCGCTAATGTCTGCACCATCAGTTACTTGTACTTGGTCGGCAACACTATTCTCGCCAATTAACGTGCCCGTGTATGCACTGTTACCAATTGCAAAAATTATGGCGTCGGTTGATGAACCAGCCGTAACATTAGTGGTCCCTGTTGATACGGTGATTGTTCTGGTATTTGTACTGTCATCAGCTACATCGTAGCTTTCAATACCAGTTAAGGTTGTGAAATCACCATCACCGGTGATAATAATCGTTTCTGAACCTGGCGCTGTTATGGTGCCCGTAAAACTGCCATGCTGGCTGGCCGTCATAGATACTGACGCACCCGAAGCAAGTGTTAAATTAGTCACATTACTAATCGTGGCATTACTAATGTTTGCGCCGCTACTCATAGACAATGTATCAGCAACACTATTTTCGCCGGTAATTGTTCCCGTATAAGCTAGTGTGCCAATGTCAAAAGTAATGGCATCAGTTACCGAGCTAGCTGTTACTGAGTGCCCCGCGGCGCTAATAGATACTGTACGCGCGTTCGTGCTATCGTCATTTAATGTGTAGCTTTCAATTGCTGATACTGTAGCGAAATTACCATCACCTAAAATATCTAGCGTCTCATTACCACTGCCTGATACAGTGCCTGAGAACAATGCTAGCTGTGATGCAGCAATACTTGCTGAACCGCCACTTGCTACCGTCAAGTTTTCAAAGCCGCTAATTGTGGCGCCAGAAATACTGCCACCACTACCAATAGATAACGTATCAGTGCCGGTGTTGCCCGCTAAAATACCGGTTGCGCTAACTGAGCCAATATTGAGAGTATCGTCGCCGGTGCTACCCGTAAGATTTTGCCCTGCAGCGCCAAGGGTGAATGCATTTGGTGCAGATAAAACATACGTTTCAATCGCACTGTTGCCTGTTAGTCCATCCGTTGCTGAGCTAATAGTTATCGTTTCTGTGCCTGGTGCTGTAAACGTTGTAAAACTATCGTGCTGCGCCTCAGTCATCAATACACTCGCACCACTGGCAAGTGTTAATGATTCAAAGGCAGATATTGTTGCACCACTAAGATCAGCACCAGTGCCAGCCTGCAATATATCGGTACCCGCAGCGCCGTTCAATGTACCTGTTACCGTGAAGGCATTAATATTAACGGTATCATCTGCGCTGCTGCCAGTTACATTTTGCGCTGCGCTACCAAGCGTAAAGGTCATCGCTGTGCCAAGCACATAGGTTTCAATATCAGTGTCGCCAGTGAGCGCTTGATCGCCATTGGCACTAGCGATAGTAAATTGATTTGTACCATTGCCATTTATAGTAGTGAAACTGTCATGCTGCGTTTCACTTAATGTCAATGAACCATTGTTATATGGCGTTAAGGTTTCAAAACCCGTTAAGCTTGTGAACCCAGTTAAGTCGCTCCCGGTAACAACACTGATTGTATCGGTACCGCCGCCGCCATCAGCCGTTGACCCTGTAATATGCGCTGCATTGTTAATATTTAATGTTTCATTATCGTCACTAAATGTAATTGCTGGGCTTAAATTTATACCGTTTAAGGTACTAAATCCAGCAGCGGCAGAACTCGCTGAAGTAATATTAGCAACCGAAATTGTCGCTGTACGACTTACACTATTTTCAGTGCCATCATTAATTACCACTGTCACCGTTCTAGCGGTTTCATTAGGTGAGCTAGAGGTATTGTTATAGGTTACCGCCTGAAGGAAACTTGCTACTTCAGCAGCGGTGGCCGTTGCCCCTGTAATGGAAATGGTGTCATTCAACGTAATATCTGCAGCACCAGAAACACCACTTAGCGCATTTTGCGCCGCAGCCGATACATTTAGCCCCTCCAATGCGCCATCTTGGTCATTGGTCAAGCTAATGGTTATGGTGGAAATAGTGTCGCCATCGGCTTCTGTAACAGCAGCATTACTAGCGATACTTACCGCACTGCCGCCTTCAGAGAAAGAGGCGCTGCTATTGTCACTCCCCGAGGTGGAGTCAAGGTCTACCTCAGGCGCAGTATTCGCAGTAGTGAAGTTAAAGGTAGTATCATCACTAATGCCAGCAAAACTATTGCCAGCTGCATCATCTACTGCTGTTGCATCAATGCGAATGGCGTAGTTACGGTTGCCGCTTAAGTTATTGGTTGGGTTAATGTAAATTTTATCATTTGTAATGCCAATACGACCTGCACTTGGGCTAGTCGTCGTACCGTCGCTTTCTGTCGCGACATCAAACACTTCAAAATCACTACTACCACTTACGTCACGAATAGTAATGCTACCCGTTCCAAGGGCTATATTTTCGTTGAAGTCAATAGTAATATTACTACTTCCCGTGACCCCTGTCGCATTGTCATTCGGTGTTGAGTTTCCACCATCTAACGTAGGTGCAACCTCATCGATATCTGTCACCGTGATGGTAATATTTTGTGTAGCCGTGTTGTTGCTACTTCCACCATCATTGGCAGTAACGATAATATTATAAATATTGTCGCCGCCGCTGTCTCCCGGCGATTCATAGTCCGGTGCAGTCTTAAACGTGATGACACCAGAGCTTGAGTTAATAGTGAACTGCGAAGCGTCTGTACCAGATAAAGTGTAAGTGATCCCTACGTCATTGCTACCGCTATCCCCATTGTCAGCATTAACATCAAGCACTGTGCCCGTGCCATTTTCTGCAAAGTTAGTAGATGGGTCGCTGTTAAAGGATGGAGAAGTATTACTAGGTGTTCCAGGATCCCAATTACAAAGCCCGGCCGTATCATTACACGAGGCCTCATCCGTGAAAATGGAACACGATGGGATCATACCCGTACACTGCAAAAACTCAAGCCGCCCCCAATTTGGATCGCGCGTGACCGTAATGGCTTTGCTAGTCAACCTTGACTGCACGTACTCTAGCGCTTGCTGATTAACAGCGGTATGAGCCGCCCCGCCCTGTAATGTCTCTGCATTTGCTAGCGTTGATGAAGCCACCGCCATAGGCAACTGAATAGCAGCACTGCATAGCAATGCGGCCTTAATATGGGTTTGTAGTTTACTGTACGTAAATACCATTGCGCTGTTATGTTCTGCATCCATAGTTTTATCCACATTTTATACCCAGAAGCTCACTTCCAAGGTAGGAACGACCTTTATCCAAATTGTTGTGTTATAAGTAGCTAACACAGCCGTTTAATTACTTTACTTACTCTGGTTGTCCAACGCTAAACCAGACACTTGAGCCAGCTTTTGTTTGACTTTACTTGCCGTTAGTTCGGGTTCAGCGGCCAACAGCAGTGCAATCATGCCCGTGCAATATGCCGCTGCGTAAGAAGTACCACCAAAACCACTGTATGCATTATTTCTTGCGATACCCCTAGCACTGTAACCTGGCATCCAAGCACTAACCGATTTACCAAAGTCGCTAAAACTTGCCGGCATACCGCTGCTATTTATTGCGCCCACCACCACCGCAGACGCAATACTCGCCTCTGTACTATTTGCTTTAATCATCTTCCCGCTGTTTCCAGCGGCTAATACCACTAAGGTTCCTTTACCGCCTCGGCCGGTTTGTGCTAGGCCATCAATGGCATCTTTTATTGGTTCTAATAGCAACTGCGTTTGCCAACTCATGTTAACAATGTCGGCTTGCGCCAGTTGCGCGATATGTAACGACTCCAATGTATGGCTTGTCCAGCTTCTTGTTTGCCTTATTGCAATAAGCCCGGCGTCGATTGCAAGACCCGCCATTTCAGCTGGCAGCAAGTTGGTTGCTCTGGCAAAGATCACTCCGACTACCTTAGTACCATGTTTATCAAAGCGGCTTTGCGGCTGTACGTCCTTGACTCGTCTTTCTATATCGTAGGTGAGTAATACCTTAGTTTTACTTAAGGCCTCATGTTTTAAATCAAAGCCATCATCGATAACAACGATTGTTACTCCCTCGCCTTGAGTCGATTGTTGTAGTTGTTTTTGCCATTTCTCTAACTGAAATAAACGAAAAGGTAAGCTTTTCATAGAATCTGATTGCGACAAGGTTTTTGTTAACCATTGCGCAGCGTTATGATTTTCAACTTCGAGCTTACTTTTTATTTGTAAAATATCTGGTTGAGCATATATTACCCCCTCCAAACCAATGGCAATCGCTAGTGCATCAGTCAAGCGCTTTACAGACGCGTCTTTTAGCGATACCACCATAAACTCGTGCTCTGCAAAGGGCCCAAAGGTGGCTAGCTGACCCACCTCTATTTTTTGTTTTAAGACGTTTGTAACGCCACCGCCCATCCCAGCCTTTATTTTTATGATTATTTTGTTACTCAGCTCTACCAATTGTTCTGAATTAGCAAACTTATAAACACTCTTAGGTTCAGCGCTGCTCTGTTCAAGTTTTATCTTGTTGCCAAAATTAACAAACTCAATTCCCTGTGCATTCGTCGTACCAATAGATAAAACAACAAATATAAAGCACAGCACCAGCTTTAACTTTATTAGATAAAAAAGCTGACAAACTTCTTTTTTACACATTGGTTACCACTCTTACAAACACCACAATAAGTTACTAATTTAAAAGCTATAATGACACTCAATTACCACCATAAAATATAAGTATTAGTAAGGATCAGCACCAACAACAAGCCAATCTCTTACCAATTCTTTGCGCCTTACTAAGCTAGTTCCTTGGTGGAAATGTACCATCTAGTGCCAATGCAAACTGAATCGCCAAAAATGGCTGGCGGTTTTCATGTCCAGCATTTGCCATGCCATTGGTACCAAGCGCAGCATAATCCATCGCTATCTGCTCTTGCGCATTAGGAGCGTTATCATAAATAGTACCAGTTGCAGACTGAGCGAGTAGATTCCCCTGCCCCGTACCAACCGTTCCGCCTAATGAAGTCGTACCATTAAGAGTATGGGTATGAGCAGGTAAGTTCGACTCATGTAACACAACTTCATTTGCGCCTTGCTTTTCAGTTAACATATTTGGTGTCAGGCCTGGACTTGTCCCCGTCCCCATCGGAACTCTACATTGTAAATTTGGTACCCCCATGGTGGTGCGACAATCACCGCCAAAGTTACAGCCTATTACCGCAAAAAGTGCTGAATTTTGCGATATAGGTAGTAGCTGTCCTTCACAACTGGTCCACCACTCTGGTGTAAAATTGCATACAAACATTCGAACTTCACCTAAAAAACAATCAGCCATTATTCTTCTCCTTAATTTCTAGGTGGATATATGCCATTTAGACATATGATAAAATTAACCCCAAGGCTAGGCATTTTGTTTTCATGAGCATGATTGCTTCCCGCAGAGGCAATAATGCCGTTATACATAGCTGAAGGGCCATCATTGTGCTGGGCCGTTGCTGGTTCACAGTAAATATCAGCTTTACCCAACACTTGCCCAGCAGGGTTTGTACCCGTAGCGGCGTTGTTACTTACCTGAAAATTATGGCTATGCGATGGTATTTGACTGATATCTAAGGTGACCGTTTCTACCCCTTTCATTGTTCCTATCTGTGTTGGCGTTAATCCGGGACCACTGCCGAACCCCATAGGTAACCGACCTCGCATATCAGGAAACCCAAAACTACTTCTACCATCTCCACCATAAGTATTCCCAAGCAAAGAGAATAACGCTTCATTCCCTGGAATTGCGGTGATCTGTCCGTAGCAAAACGCCCATTTAAACGGCGAGTAATTGCCGGCAAACATCGTTATCTGTCCAATAAACCCTTCCATTTACGACCTCCTTAGTTTCGGCTCGGATAAATGCCAGTGAGTGCAATGGCAAAGTTAAGAGATAAGCTAGGTTGCATATTATTGTGGCTCTGACCGCCGCCAATGCTTGATACCGTGGAGTCTGAGGTATTTACCAAACTTGTAGCTGCGGCATATATAGGCTCTGCCGTCTGCGTCGCCATTTGGTTTGGTCCCGGAATATTAGCAAGTGGAGAGTTAGCCGTTTTCGTACTTGCTTGCACGTCGTGGGTATGAGCGATATTTACTAAGGTTAACGTTACGTTTTCAGCGCCACCAGCATTGCCTCTATCGTAACTAGCGTTTCCTAAGTCACCAAGCCCCACTGGCACTCTGCCACGAAAGTCTGGTAAACCAAAGGTTGTTCTACCATCACCACCATACGCGGTGCCGGTGAGAGAATAAAGCGCTGGATTTTGGCTAATTTGAATTAGCTGACCGTTACATAAAGACCAATTTTTAGGTGCCCAATTGTAGCCATAGAGGGTAACCTGTCCAATATAGGGTTCTGACATTATTAAACTCCTTTATGCTTCTTTTTTTATGCTGATAATTATTTGATACTTATCTTTTTCGTATGCAGATAAAAACAGTGGCATTTCACCCAACTTTTGATGCTTTAATGTATACGTATCATCAGTAAGCGGAAAATTTGATTTGGCGGTTAACGTTACAGAAAATCCTTCGAATTCATTACTGTTTAGCTTGCACTCATCAATAGCATCAACTTGCAACTCGTTTAGCTTATGCTTGCCATCGGCCGTAAAAACTTCAACATCCTGACCGATTAAGTCTTCAAATAAACTACTAGTTAGTTTCACAACACTTGCTCCTTTGCTCATTAAGTTAGACTCGCTCTTGTTAACTAAAAAACAGTTATTAATACCAATGATCAAGCGAGGCGCTTTATTACCTTTCGTTCATTACCCCTCTTTTTAAATTAACCTAAAGCTATATTCCTAAAAGCTGGCGGATACCAAATTAGTAACTCATAAGGAGCCTTAATTGATTCAATTTTAAAGCCTAGCTTTTGATATAAACGCTTTGCAGCAAAATTATGTTGCTCAACGGTCAGTGTTAAAGGTGCACCAGATTGTAATGCGGCACTTTGAAACGATTGAATTATCGCTGAGCCAAAACCATGCCCTCTCGCACTTGGTAAAAAGCCAATATCGACGATACGAATTTCATTTGGGCCAAAATCAATGGTTGCCTTACCGATTGCTTCATGATGTTTTTCAATAATAAAGTACATTGCATTGGGGAACTTATCTCCATACCCTTGGGTTTGAGCTTTAAACTGCATTTCCACAATTGACTCTACAAAATCTTTTTCGCCATCAATTAACTGTAAGTCTTGTCGCATTAAACTATGCAGCTTTTCTAAAAAAGGCTTATCGTTTGCATTTGACGGTCTTATATTTAAGCCCTTAGGAATATTAAGTTTCATTACCTCTTTAGCTCCTTAGCTTACTTTTTTTACTACAATATGTTTTTTCTTTAGAGTTCATAATTAAATCCAACAACCACTCATTAACATTACAGTCTATGACAAGGTTGATTCTTGGTGTATCACCAGTATTTATTACAGAATGTTCCGCATCGGCATTTATATACCAACAGCTGCTCTGACTTATTGGAACTTTTAAATCATCCACTAAAAATTCAACATGTTCAGATGTCTCTAAAGAAATATGAATACGTGCCTGGGCTGATAGCTCAATACTCAATCCAAGGTCTCGGTGGGGTTTAATCAAAGAGTTGGGGGAAAGGCGCATAAGCCGTGCAGATAAAATATTACATTTAAATTCTGACAATAACTCACTAATAGAAGGTAAATATTGAAGGTGATCGCCATCAATAAAACTTGAGCTAGACTCAATTGCGAAAGATTGCAGAATCACATGCTTATCAGCATGTTCAACAGGCACTCTTAAAGGCAATACATCCCAATCGCCCTGATAACACTGGGTATTAACATGTCTAACCCATTCTAATTTTTTTGCTACAAGCAAATCGGCAGACATCTTTTTTACATTATAAAAAATTTCAAGTTTGGCAAACGAAATGACTGGAGAGACTATATTCTCACCAGCATTAACAACTTCAGGAATAAGTATGTCATCATTCATTATTTGTTCTCAAACGAAGAGAATGAATGAGCAAGTATTTAATCTTAAAACAAAGTGTATACAGGATGGGGGTGAAATCGATTTCTGTATGTATATTGTTGCGGTATGTTGAGCTACTTTCACTCACTATAACGGCTTTAGCACATGACTCTAATTGCATTTTAAGTAAAGACTTTAAATAACAAATTATTGGTTTTGCGCGCCGTAAACGCTTTGTAAGCTGTGAACTTTGTGCTTCCATACTGAAGTATTCCTTTGATATCCAATTATCGTGCTAAATTCTATTAGGGAATTAATACTACATTCAGTTAAGAGCTTAGTTTAAAAGCTATAGGGTACAACTTTAATTTTCATTTATTTTATATAGCTTTAATTTATTTGATTTATATCAAACATCATAAAAAACCATAAAAAAATAAAAGGCTTAGTAAATGCAGCTTAATTTAAATTATCTTGAGCATGGCACAGGAGTGTTATAAAAAACATTACACGTTATTACATGGCATCATTTTTATTCTTATAAATAACTGCAGGCTTGATTTTGCTTAGCTTTATAATGAGCTCATATTTATATATTGCACAATTCGAGGACTATTCGTCCTATTTGGACAACTACCATGCGGCAGTGTATGTTGCCAAACAATTAAACTGCCCGCTTTTGCAGGCAAAGGCGTACTGTGCCATTGTTGGCAATTAAAATGATGTGGATTGGTGTTTTTAGGTAAGCTAGCAAGCCAGCCGTCTATTTTTTTATGAAAACCAGGAACACAACTAAACGCACCTTGATCAGCGGTAACATCAGTAAGGTACAGTAACCCTTGCGTTGCAAAGGTGAGCGGTTTATTAAAATTAATATCCCAGTGCAGATTTGGCCCGGGAAACTGCCAACTCAATGTCTCTGGCGGGTTAAAACCAACCCTATCAGTACTTACAGTTAAATTACTTTTACCCCACAGTTGCTCAAAAACATCCCGCACCTGAGGCTGCTTCCGAATAGCTTGCATTGTTATATCATTAAAAATTTGTACCATAACTCCTTGTTTAAGATCATGATTTCGGTACCATGAAGCAGGATTGTGTTTATCCATATTCAAACGTTCATAAATCATATTACAAACGTTTTCACATAGCGTTTTTTCCACCAACTCAGGAATAATAACGTAACCATTATCATCCCAGCTTTGCCACTGCTGTGACGTTAAAACATAATGACGAGGCTGATTTAGTAATATTTTTTGTTGTTTTGGGTCTTTTTGCTGAAAAAATGCTGCTACCTTTTCATTTAACTTACTTTTAACTGTATTTGAAATAGCTATGCCATAACGCTGTTCTACCCAGTTTTCGAACGTTAAAAAACTATCCGATGAAAAAATGAATTCTATCGTCGGTGTGAGCCCTAAGCCTAAAGTATCCATGATCATGACATCAAGCGACCATTCGCCTTCTATTATTTTTTTATCCGCACAACCTTGTTTTTGTAATTGCGCTTTGTGCCACATTCGTTTTAATTGAAATAAACCTAAACGCCCAGTTTCTTTATAACAAGGTAGTATGCTCTGCGCTGTTGTGTGCAGAGATGGCACTTTTGCTATCAATTCATTTTGCATAATAACTCCTTTTTCTTGCCTGATTTTAGACAAGCAAAACACCTTAAATTGATTTATTAACGCTAACTAAACTTAGTTAGAATAGAGTGCTATATTACTGTAAGCAACAATTGTAATTGCTAAATACAGGGAGTGGTATGAACACTGAGATTGAAAAAATTCTCGCCTTTGTTACTCATATTGGAATAAAGCACAGGTATAAAACCTTAGACGAAAAAACCTTTCTACCCGGCCTTAAGCTAGAAAAAGGCGTTTTATTGCTTGATTTTGTCAATGGGTTCTATCCTGGTGACATCCTTCATGAAGCAGGGCATATTGCAGTAACCTCAGAGACAAACAGAACCTGTTTAACCGGCGATATGAAAAACCATGATCACCAAGCCGCTGAAGAAATGACCGCGATTGCATGGTCATGGGCCGCAGCCTGTTACTTAAATATTGCACCCGATGTTTTATTTCATCAACACGGTTATAAAGGCAGTTCAGCTAGCTTAATAACCGCTTTTAGCAATAATACTGGCTTTGGCTATCCGCTGTTGTATTCATGGTTTATGTGCGAACAACCTGATCACCCCAACGGTTATCCAAACATGTTAAGGTGGCTTAGAGATGACGCCTACACACAAGCTCAACTAAAAAAATTACAATAAATACGATAAGGAACATACGTGCTTGATAATAACTTTTCCTCAGAGCAGCTTACTTTACTATGTGCTGACTTAGCTCAACTAAGATTAATAGCCGATTTAACACTTGCGCCTAATATGCCTTACTTTGCTGAAAAACCTTATCCAATTGGCCGCTGTAGAGAAATAAGAGACGAGGTATTTACATTACTACAAGCACAACTGCCGCACACAAACAAACCAGGGCTTAGCTTATTAAAAGGTCTTATTGCACAGGGCAATCCTTTACAAAAAGCATGGGGTTCACTGCGGGATGAGTATTTTCAAAACGCATTTATTATTGGTCCTTGGTATATTGATGTTTCTAACGACACCGTGAATGCCAATAAACCCAGAGTAGAGATTTTGCCTTTAGCGACATCAAACTTTACCCCAATTAAAGATTTTACTCAGTTTGTAAAAATAGCCCGTAACTATTGGAAAGTTGAGGTGTATAGAAATGATGTATGCCCAGCACTTGCGCCTTATATGCCACTTTTATGTGTTGGCGATAACGGTACTAGCTGGCTAGGAGCCGCAAACGACGACATGCTAAACATCGCAATAAACAGCCAATTTACCCAATCAAAAGCAATATTAAAAGTTCTGCCAAGCCCACCAAAAGAAATAATACAGCGCTGGCAATCGCTGTTATTAAACTTCACTCACGACCCTTTATTGGTAACAAAAGGAGATGCAATCATCTTTTGTGATGAATACAGTAAAAAGTTACAGCACCCCGATCTAGCACACAGGGATGCCGCTGTGATTGCCTATTCATCGTTACCAAAGTCAGTGTGATTTAGAATATCAGTGCAACACTCATTGTAATGATGTGTAATAGAAAAGCCTGCCCTTGTTCCTGTACTCCTTAGAATTTATAAAGCGCTATGACACCTAGACTTATAGCGCTTTAACAAATTGTTAGCTAAAACGCTTGTAACCCCTGCCATGCCAATTGCAGCGCAAGTAAGGTTAAAACAACCCGAAAAATACGTTTAAACTTCTCGGCAGAAATACGGTGTAATAACTGTAAACCAAGCCACGTGCCAAGCGCACCACTGATGATCATTGCCGCAACTAAAGGCAACCACTGCCAAAACGAAAAACCTACAAAACCATACAAAATAGCTTTAAAAGTATGTTGCACACTCATACAAGCGGAAAAAGTAGCGGTATATCTTAGCTTTTCATAATTATTAACATACAAACAACTGCCCACTAACGGGCCACTTGCGCCAACAAACATCGATAAAAATGTTGTCACAGCACCAGCTGTACTGCGCCATAAAGCTGAGGTTTCACGCAACTTTGGCGTCACTCCCCACAATAAATAAAGTACAAACCCTACCACGACAATTTTCATCAATTCAAGTGGAATACGGGTCACAATAGACGACGCAGCAAACGCACCAATAAGCCCACCGAGTGAAAAGTACGCAAACATACTTTTATCAAGGTGTTTAAAAGTCAGCATAAACCTATTGGCATTTGAGCCCAGCTGCACTAACCCATGCACCGGAATAACAATACTCATAGGCAATAATGACGCCATCACCACCAACAACATCAACCCGCCACCAGCACCAAAAGCCGCCGAAATCATCGACGTTACAGCCGATAATATAATAAGCCCAATCACGCTGAGCGGCGTTAATAAATCGCCAGCTAAAAATTCCATGTAAGATCACTTGGCAAGTAAAAGAGTATAATGACGTTAACATGAGTAAAAATAAGATGCGAGTACCTAAAGCACCAGTAAAATGAAGCGCTCATTTCAATAAAATAAAAATAAGCGATGAGCTATTAAAACAATAAAACACTTCGCCTTAAACATAAAAAAACCCACCAACCTGATTGCTCAAATTGGTGGGTTTTTTAGGGTTTTTAAATCAACGAATTTAAAAACCGATATTGGTGGAGCTGGGGGGATTTGAACCCCCGTCCGAAAAGCCTCGACCGTCGGTACTACATGTTTAGTATTGTCATTTAATTAACCTTTAAGTCCCGGACAAACACGGTAAGTAAAGGCGAGGCCGCTTAGTTTTAGCGCTTCAACCCCGGCCAGGGTTTCCGTCGCGATCAGGTGTTAGGGTGACACTCCAAAATCCAGTCCACAAGAATACATGGAAGGAGCGCTAGCCAGCCTAAGCTGCTAGAGAGTAGTTATCGTCGTTTGCGATTACTTTAAATTGCGGCTTTTTAACGAGGCAAACCGCACCTCGACATGCACCTTGGGCTTCTTGAATTCCGTCGAATCCTAATCAGCCCCTGAATTAGTAAACTCATTCAGAGCGTGCAGCCAGTATAACCGAGTAACGCGCTGATACTCAAGGCCCTTTTATGCTTTATTTTATATTGCTATGGCGTTGCTGATTAAATATGCAAATATATGTTAATCCTCTTCATTGCACCAAACAATAAAATAACATTTACTTAACATTGCTTAGGGGTTATGCTCAGCAGCGTGTTAGTTTGAAAATACCCAAAAACGGTTTAGTCGAGCAGCATACAAATTAAAGCATCTAAATAAAAATAATAAAAACAGGCATATTACATAGGAAATCGATAAATGTCGTTGTTTATACATAACCCTGTAACGGGTTTTGTGTCACTGCTTGAGCACCCTAAAAATAGTGGTTTCCCAGTGACTAGCGCGCAACTTATTGAGTTAATCGAACAGTCCCCGTTCGCTGATTTCGATATAGTCAGTGCAAATATTGGTAAGTTATTCTCACCGAGCAAAAACTATCAGGATGATTCTTTAATTGTTGCTCGTGCACTCGATGCGTCGATATTCATTCAGGTTGATGAAAAAAATATGGTCGCTGAAGCCACATTAACCACTGCTAAAGGTGGGGCCTTAATGTCGATTGACAAGGCTCGCGAAGCACTGGTTGATGCTGGCGTATTACATGGCATTAGCACTCGTGCTCTGGACAATTTTTTAGGTCAGCAATTTGACAAGCCTGCGGGTGTTTCCTATAGAGCGATTGTTGCTCATGGTCGTAGACCAAAAGAAGGCAGCGACGCTAAATTTGTACGTTTGTGCGCTACAGCACAAGATCGTGTATTGAGTCCACAAGCAAAAGAAGGTGGTAAGGTCGATATGCGCAATTTAGGCGCGATCATCACTGTAAAACCGGGCACTCCTCTAATGCAGCGTGTTGCTGCAACTCCTGGGGAAGATGGTTATACGGTATTTGGTGATGTGCTGCCCGCCATACCAGGTAAAGATCTACCATTACAACCATTTGAAGGCACTAAACTCGATCCAACTAATCCCAATGTACTGATTGCAGATTGTAAAGGTGTGCCTGTCGCCCTCCCTCGTGGCATGCGCGTTGATGACGTGTTGTGTTTTGATAATGTTGATATTGGCACCGGTCATGTTGATTTTGACGGCAGCGTAATTATCAGTGGCGATATAAAAGATGGTATGCACGTGCGTGCCAGTGGTGATATCACGGTATTGGGATTTGTTGAATCAGGCCAGATCGAAAGTGCCAGTGCGGTCACAATTATGCTCGGTGCAATTGGTCGTAAGCGTGAAAATGACGAAGCGTTTACTTGCAAAATTAAAGCCGCTCGGACTATTTCAATTGGCTATGCCCAGTATTGCCATATTCATAGCGAACAAGATCTCTTTATTGAACGACAAGCATTACATTGTGACTTGAGTGCTCGGCGGTTGATCCGCGTTGGTAAAGCAAATAATCCGCGCGGTAAAATTATTGGCGGCAATATTTTAGATGCCATGCGAATTGAAACCGGAGAGCTAGGTGCCCCATCGGGCACAAAAACCCGAGTTTTCATCGCGCAGTATTGGCATGACTTGAGACAAAAACAATTGCAAATTGCCGATTTTGAAAAACTGTTAGCCACTAAATCCGCAGCATTAAAGCAAGCACGTAAAAAAGCAGTTAAAATTCCAGCACCAGCAAAACGACAATTATTTTTAGACAAAATTAGTGCCAGCGAGCAACAAATTAATATTCGTATTGCCAACACCAAACGTAAAAAACATCTAGTAAAACAAAAAATAGCACAGCTTTTAGCTACTAGCCGTTTAAAAATTAATGAGTTAATGCATCCCGGTGTGGAGCTAAAAATCGCAAAAGATTCAAAACACTTTTCGCGTATTTATCCGCCCCACTTAGTTAAAATGAGCGAAGGTAAAATTACTCAGTCGTTTTAACGGCTGAGTCTTCGTTGTCACCAGCTTGCTCTGCATCTTCCGGCACTTCTGCAGCTAAAGGCCAGCCACCCAGCTGTTGCCAACGATTAACTATCAAACAATATAGCTCTGCCGTACGTTCGGTGTCATATAATGCTGAATGAGCCTGTTTGTTGTCAAATTCAATGCCAGCTGCACGACATGCTTTAGCAAGTACCGTTTGACCAAGTGCCAAACCCGCTAATGAGGTTGTGTCAAAACTAACAAACGGATGAAATGGCGTACGCTTAATATTATTACGTTCTATTGCTGCATTTAAAAAACCATGGTCGAACGCCGCATTATGAGCCACTATGACTGAACGTTGACAACCCGCAGCTTTTTGAGCTTTACGTACCACTTTACAAATTTCTTTGATCGCTTCCTCTTCAGATACTGCGCCACGTAATGGCGAGAAAGGATCAATACCATTAAAATCAATAGCGGCTTGTTCAATGTTTGCGCCTTCAAATGGCTCAACATGAAAATGCACAGTATGATCAATACTGAGTAGGCCTTCATCATCCATTTTTAATACTGACACCGCAATTTCTAACAGTGCATCGGTTACTTTATTAAAGCCTGCAGTTTCAACATCAATAACCACCGGGAAAAAGCCACGAAAGCGTTTTGCGAAAAGAGTTTGTTCAGTATTTGCCATAGTATTCTTGGTTTGCCAGAGTAAGCTGGCTATTATGTCAAAAATCATAGTGGCTAGGCTAGCGCTTTACAGATTAAATTAACACTTACATTTAGGCATATAACTTGCTTTACTTAACTAGAACTAGAGCTAGCTAACGACACCTTGATGACTGTTAGCCTCTGTAAATGCAGCTTTTGCCAAGATATTGGCGTAATAAATTGTTGGAGATCCCGTAATGAAGCTTTCAATGCTGTTTATCAGTCTAAGCATTGCAACTGCATGCCTTTCAGATACGGCCAGCGCTGCAATGCGCCAGTACACAGCCACGGCAGATAACTCACAATGGGAAGTTGTAAAAA
Organism: Pseudoalteromonas sp. SR44-8; assembly: GCF_014163635.1. Taxonomy (NCBI): domain Bacteria; kingdom Pseudomonadati; phylum Pseudomonadota; class Gammaproteobacteria; order Alteromonadales; family Pseudoalteromonadaceae; genus Pseudoalteromonas; species Pseudoalteromonas sp. SR44-8. Next base: position 138,191 of record NZ_JACJDS010000007.1, on the reverse strand, counting down.
CAACTCGCTTACAATGCCAATTAAATCATGAAGTTCCATATTATGGCGAAGCTATTTTCAGCGCTACCGCGAGCAAAAATAAAGACCTGCTATTTAACTTGGATATGGTTGTCCGTCCTGACAATTACAGTATTGCTGGTTTAAAAGCAGTCCCGCCAATCTGGCGAGCAGGTTTACCAGCACGTGATATTGCTGACATGAAATTACTACGAAAATTTGACGGCGAACTGGGTAACAAAACGGCATGGGAAATGTTGACCGAGCTTGAAAAAGGCTACCAACCTACTTTTTATTACCAAGACTGGCAAAATAGTGCCGATAAAATTGCCGTTGGCTTATCGAACATTAATTTTAAACAAGCCTATTGGGCATTTTTACAATGCCGCGATGAATTACTGCCATACAGCTTTGAAGATATTTCCTTCACGATTATGAATTATCAACCAAATACCAGTAAACTTACTAAATCATCAAAACAACGTTTAGATAAAATTGCTGAGTATTTAAAGTACGATACGACGATTGCGGCTATTTCGATTGACTCATACACAGATAGCTACGGTGGTCGTTGGAACAACTTAGAGCTGTCTAAAAAACGAGCTCAAGCGATCAAAGAATATATGGTGAGCCTAGGAATTGATGAAACTAAAGTTGAAACGCAAGGCTTTGGTGAAAAACGTCACGTAGCGACTAACGATAATATTTTGGGCCGCGATAAAAACCGCCGCTTAGTGATACAAATTGAGAAAATGTAGCTAAAAGAAGTAATGCCTTTTAGCTACATGACGACTGTTGTTAAGGGTTAAGCTTTTTAAACGTGGCTCTTTTTTTCAACCAACCATCACCAAACTGAAACACCGCTAAGCTCAGTAATATGATGGCAGCGCCAATAAGTAATTGTTGATCAATTGCTTCATTATTTAACCAGCCCCCTAAGCCAATCGCAAAGCTTGGTGTGATCAAGGTGGTTAGCGCCACGGTACTAGCTGGTAATTTTTGTAACACATGAAAATAAGCAAGCGAACCAACCAATGAGCCAAACACGCCCAAATACACAATTGACCACAGTGATTTTACTGTCCACGTACTCGTATTGAGCTCACCATCGAACAACCACCAAGTAATAAAAAATAAGGGCGTAACAAATACTAATGCACCAAATGTGGTCGCCATTGGATGAATAGCAATTTTTATTCGCTTGATCATCACCCCACTTAAACTAAAAAAGCACACAGCCATAAATACGTAAGCTAAACCCTGCATTTGCATCAATGAGCCTTGCATGTGTTTTTCACTTACCAAAAATAACCCCAATAGCGCAAATGCTAACGCAATTAGTTTAACAACGCTGAATTTTGGCTCGTTGAGTAATCGCTGTGCTAATAAACCAGATAAAATTGGTGCCAGACCAAACATTAATGATATCAGCCCTGATGGAACTGTTTTAGCTGCCATATAACTCAACAGCATGCCACCATATATGCCGATACTCGAATAACCATACAAAAAACACGCACGACGGTGCCAAGGGACACGAATATTAGCAATCGCCACAACTAATGCAGCCAGCACTAATCCTATCGACATCCGTAACAATACCGCGAGCGTTGGTGTAACAGACTCACTGCTCCAAACAATTCCCAAAGGCGTTGTTGACCAAATTAAGACCATTAAAAAATATGATGCTTTAACGCTCACAAGCGGATCCTTTTAGCAAAGTGGCGATAACAAAGAGGGAGGAGATACAGCACTAACCGCTTTGAAATCGCGGTTAGTAAAAAACAACTTAACCGCAGCGCAGCAATGGGCGCACAACTGATAGATTCAGCCATGGGCGCATGGTTAGGGCTCGGTTAACTTGTTGCATGTAAATAGTATTCTTAATAATAAATTGAATTTATAGAAATAGCAGAACTGGTTAATAAGTCAACTGCTAGAGGGGTTTTTATACCAAAAACTGACTTCACAATGATGGCTTGTAAATCATAAGTTACATTTAATTTCTTTGATTTGTAACAAAACTATTTAAGTTTGTGCCAACTAGTTATATCTTGCCTGCCTCTCACGATGTTTTAGGGGCAAAAAGTGCTTAAAAATAAAACAATAGGCAGCATGTTAATTGTTGCAGGTACCACTATCGGCGCAGGGATGTTGGCGCTACCAATCGCTTCTGCGGGACTTGGCTTTACAACCGCATTAGCATTAATTATTTCAATATGGGCGTTAATGACTTATACCGCATTATTAATGCTCGAATTACATCAACATGCTGATCGCGATGCGACGCTAAATACGTTAGCAAAATCATGGTTAGGTAAACGCGGCCAATATCTGGCTAATTTTTCGGTGATGTTTTTATTCTATGCGCTTTGCTCAGCTTACATTGCAGGTGGTGGTGCGCAACTACAAGAAAAAATAAATAACGGCTTTAGCCTCGATATTGCTCCGCAAGTAGGTTCAATCATTCTAGCGATTGTAATAGGCACAGTTGTTACCTTAGGCACCAGTAAGGTCGATAAGCTAAACCGAGTGTTATTTAGCATCAAAATTGTGGTACTGGCGAGCTTATTTTATATGTTAACCCCGTATGTTCATGGCCAACATTTACTCGAAATGCCCATTGAACAAGGCCTTATTTTATCAGCTATTCCTGTGGTATTTACCTCTTTTGGTTTTCATGGTTCGATCCCATCGATCGTTAAATATGTTGGTTTAGATATTAAAACCTTACGCCGTGTCATGATTGCCGGAGCAGCTTTACCGCTGGTTATTTACATTTTTTGGCAGTTGATCAGCCAAGGTATGATGAGTCAAGCTGAATTACTAAAAAGCTCTGGCTTACCAGGCTTTGTGGCAAGTATTGCCAGTATCGCTAATAACGCAGCTGTTGCCACTGCAGTTAACCTATTTGCAGACTTAGCACTGGCAACCTCATTTTTAGGGGTGAGCCTAGGATTATTTGATTTCTTTGCTGATGCCTTTAAAAAAGGAGATGGTAATAAAGATCGGATAAAAACAGCCCTCATTACTTTTATCCCGCCATTAGGATTTGCATTGTTTTACCCACAAGGTTTTATTATGGCGCTTGGCTATGCAGCTATCGCTTTAGTCGTACTAGCAGTGTTTTTACCCGTAGCAATGGTTTATAAGCAGCGTAGCAGCGATAAAGGCGGCTATACAGTGCGTGGTGGTAATTTTGGTCTGGCAGTAGCGGCGCTTTGCGGCGTGCTTATTATCAGCGCCCAAGGGCTGCAGATGGCAGGTTTAATCCCCGCGATAGGTTAATGCAAAAAGGCACCTAAATGGTGCCTTTTGGTATTTTAACTAACTTGAGTTAGATTAAACATGTGTTTAACTCAATCATCAAGCTTTGCAAATAGCTTTGGCAAATCTTGCTCTGCTATAGGCGGGCTGTAGTAATAACCTTGCACTATAAAGCAGTTATTGTTTTGTAAAAACTCCACTTGCTCTATAGTCTCAACGCCTTCGGCTACCACATTCAATTTTAGCTTTTGTGCCATCGCTATAATTGCCGCAGTGATCTCCATGTCATTTGGATCATCCGGTATATCTTTAACAAACGAGCGATCAACTTTTAAAATATCAACCGGAAAACGTTTTAAGTAGCTCAATGACGAATAACCCGTGCCAAAGTCATCTATCGATATTGACACCCCAAGCGCTTTTAACTGATGTAATTGCGAAATTGCCGCTTCCACATTCCCCATTAGCATGCTTTCGGTTAATTCCAGGTGTAACTGCTTAGCCGGCACCTTGGTTTTCTTAATAATCGATGCCAACAACGGCACTAACTTAGCATCTTTAAACTGACGAGCAGAGAGGTTAATCGAAATATTATTTTCTCGCCCTTGCGCTGCTAATCTTGCTGCAAATTCACACGCTTCTTGTAGCACCCAAGCACCTAACTCAACTATTAAACCTGTTGCCTCAGCTATTGGGATAAACTTGGTAGGCGGGATCATCCCTTCAGTTGGGTGGAACCAGCGGATCAAGGCTTCATAACCGACCACATGCTGCGTGCGACTATCAACTTGTGGTTGATAAAAAATCACAAATTGCCGAGCTTTGATTGCTAAGCGCAGTTCATTTTCAATAAACAACCGCTCATTCGCAGCGGCATCAAGTTCTTGACTATAAAAGTGATAAGTATTGCGCCCTTTAGCTTTGGCCTCATACATAGCTAAATCAGCGTGTTTTAATAACTGGTCTTCTTCTTGGCTATCATATGGTGCCATTGTGATGCCAATACTAGCACTAATAATGACCTCGTTATTGCCAAGCATAATTGGCACATTCAATGTTTTTTGAATAGTGTTAGCGACATCCATTGCATGCTCTTGACGCTCAATACCACTAAGTAAAACTGCAAACTCATCGCCACCTAAACGGGCAATTGTATCTTCCGCACGCAGTCGTTTTTTCAAACGGTTAGCAACTTCAACTAATAGCTGATCACCGGCATCATGACCAAGTGTGTCGTTAATACGCTTAAACTCATCTAAATCAAAATAGAATAAAGCAAACGCATAATGGCCACGCTCTGCAAGCGCCATTGACTTACGTAATTGCATTCTAAAGAAAGTACGGTTAGCCAGCCCTGTTAAGGTGTCGAAATAAGCCAATTGCTCCATTTTTCGCTGGCTTTCTTTAACAAACGAAATATCCTGTGCTGAGGCAACATAACTGGTGATGCTGCCACCGTCTTCGCGAATTGGTGAGATACTGAGCGATACCCAGATTGGCTTTTTATCTAAACCTTGGATCAAAGTATCGCCACGCCAATAATTTCGGCTGCGTAAATCGATATCAATGTCATCAACCAAAATAGCCATTTCTTTGGCGATAATGCTTAATAGCGGTGACTGCATAAAATGGTTTTCTTCAAACCCAGTCATTTCTAACATTTTTGGATTGACGTATTCAATCACGAAGTTTTGATCGGTGATCACTACCCCTGTGCCTGAGAAAGCAACTGCTTTAGATAATCGGTTAGCGGCTTTTTCGGCAATTTCTTTTTCTGTAATACGCTGATTCAGACCATCAATAAGCTTACGAATTTCAATCGCCATATCGCGAAAAGAACCATTTAAAGTACCAATTTCATCTTTGTTTTCTTTTGGAAATTCAATTTGTAAGTGCCCTTTGCCAAAACTGGTTACCGCATAAACTAAAGAATGAATACGGCGTAAAACGAGTTGGTAAAGTGCTTGATGTAATAACAGTGCGACTAAAATGGCATATAAAATAAACAATCCAAAAAACTTCACCTTTAGCTCTTCAAGCGCTGAAAGTGCTGATGAACGTTTTTTGTAAATACCAATATACCAGTCTAAATTATCAACTTTACGAATATTAATGATGTGCGTTTCACCATCTTGTACAAAAGAGTCTGCGTATTCTGGTAAATGCATTTTGATAGTTTGATTGATCAGCTCTTGTAGATCGCCATTAACAAAATCATGAGTACGTAATGGTTTGCCTGCTTTACCGTAGGTTTCGTAAAGGTTTTTATTCAGATCAGGATGAGCAAGTAATTGCCCTTGGCTATCAAAAACAAATAAGTGCTGCTCCTTGTCACCGATCGGTAATTGCGAAATAAGCGTATCGAGTGCTAAATCGCTGCCAGTAACACCTAAAAATTCATTTTCAAGATAAACTGGCACCAGTAAACTCACCACCCATTTATGCCAAATTTTATCGTAGTAAACTTTAGACCACACAGCCGAACGGGTTGGATTAAGCGCTTCTTTAGCGTAATTAAAACTTTGATTATCAATAAACTGATGAGAGCCTGGAACATTCAGAGCCCAATTAGGTGGCGCAATACGGATAAAATTATCTTTGGTGATTAAATAAAAGTTAAAGAAATCTTGGATCAAGGTAGGCGCTACGATTTTCCATAACGATTCAGAATCATTAATGAGTTTTTTATAAAAAGGTGAGTACTTATCTTGTGGCATAAAAGCCGCAGATAAACCATCATCAGAGGCGCTGCGAATACTGCCATCGGGGTCAAAGCTGAGCTGCGCACTTTGGCTACTGAGCAATTGCGAGGAATTATAGAATAATTGGCTAGAGACGACGTTATTCGCTTGCTCCGCAATATTAATTTTGGTTTTCACCAGAGTATTAAACTGACGGATCAGACGTTCGCTGGAATGCTTGAGAACTTCATGTTCTTCAAATACCAATTGTTTTTCTTCTGATTTTAGCATCAACACCGCCGCACAGATCCCAGCAATTAAACAAATTGCCGAAATTAACAGCGAAAGCTTCATACTCAACGAATTTACACCAAAGCGTGATGGTGGGCGTCTATACACCACAGGACAACCTTATTTTTAATAATTATTTTTATTTAAATTCACCTAAATAAATATACCAGATCCCTATTTAGATTTATAAATTTTTCGTTGAAATTACTGAAAAAATCCCATATCAAAAATAAACTATCCTTTGGCGGCGATAAAACCCGCTAGAGTGTTGACTTTATAGCCCACTCTCCATACATTAAGAGTATGAATATAATATTTTCGCAATTACATTTTTCGTTTTTTAGCTTCTTTAGATAGAAGAGGCTTACCTGTTTGCGAGATTAAATCAACCGAATAGCAAAGCCTCCCAATTGGGAGGCTTTTTTGTTTTTATTACCCAAAAGGTAATTTTTTGGAATGAGGAACCCAAAAATGACTAATGATGTACTTAATTCACTTAGACACGATATCAATGAAATTGATTCTGACCTATTAGTGCTATTAGCAAAACGTCGCCGTATTAGCCACGGCGTTGTAGAATATAAGATTGCTAATAATAAACCGATACGTGATGAGGCCCGTGAACTTGCCTTGTTAGAGAAACTCATCGGTTATGGTAAGTCTCTTGGTTTGGACGCTTATTATGTGAATAACGTTTTCCAAACAATTTTAGAAGATTCAGTACTTAATCAACAAGCCATGTTACAGAAGAACTTAAACCCAGATGCTATGAGTGAAACACACCGTGTTGCTTATTTAGGTGGTCAGGGTTCATACAGCCAACTTGCTTGTCATAAATATTTTAGCCGTCGCCCAGGTAAACTTGTTGAAATGGGCTGCTCTAGCTTTGAGCAGATCACTGGTAAAGTTGAAAATGGTCAAGCAGATTTTGGCTTATTACCCATTGAAAACACCAGCTCAGGCAGTATTAACGAAGTGTTTGATTTACTGCAACACGCACAAGTCTCCATCGTTGGTGAAGTAACCCACAGTGTTGAACATTGTTTACTGGTCACACCGGGTACTGAGCTTAGTCAGATCAGTAAGATTTTTGCTCACCCGCAACCATTCGCTCAATGTAGTCGCTTTTTACAAGGCTTAGGTGATATTCAACATGAAACCTGCGATTCAACCTCAAGCGCTCTGCAATTAGCATTAGATACCCCTAATAGCGCAGCAATTGGTTCAGCTCAAGCGGGTAAAAATGTGGGTTTAGAAGTAATTAAATCAGGCCTTGCGAATCAACGTGAAAATCATAGCCGTTTTATTGTGGTTGCCCGTAAGCCTCTTTATGTATCAAAACAGATCCCGACTAAAACCAGTTTAATTATGGCAACCAAGCAACAAGCAGGTTCTTTGGCTGATGCATTGATGATTTTCAAAGAACACAATATCAACTTAGTAAAACTAGAATCACGCCCAGTCCCAGGCAACCCGTGGGAAGAAGTATTTTATGTGGATTTAGAAGCAAACCTGGTTGATAACCATGTTAAACAAGCCTTAGAAGAGCTAAAAGAGCACACCCAATATGTACGCGTACTGGGCTGTTACCAAAGTGAATCGCTGCAAGCTGTGAATATAGAAAGTTAAGCGCTAAGTAAAATATAAAAAAGGGCTAAAATTAGCCCTTTTTCATTATCTACTTTTCACACAGCGGTTATCAATCAAGTACTTTCGCATCATTGGCTTTGTTTAACAGGCTGCGACTTTGCGTTAAGAAATGCGCAGTAGCATCTGAAAAATATGCTTTTGCATCCGCAAATGAATCAATTAAAGCGGCCTTATCACCCGCTTTTAATTTGGCCAAGGTACTTGCAAACGTGTCTTGGTATTGTGCAAGTAATGGCTCTACGTTATCAAATTGCGCTAGCATGATGTCAGAATAAAGCTCTGGTGATTGTGCGAATAAGCGCCCTACCATCATCAACTCTAATTGGTAAATCGGTGACGAACAACTGCGGAGCTCTTCGAGGGTATGACCTTGTTTTGCTAAAAACTGGCCGTATACAAAAGTGGTTAAATGGCGCATAACCTGAATAATTTGCATAGCTTCATCGTGCTTTTGCGCATCGAGTTCAACAAGTTGACAGCCCCACACTTGCAGTTGCGATAATAAACCTTGGGCAATCTCATGGTTACGGCCTTCGCAAACCACCACTGTTTGCTTTACCCAATGAGAAATATCAGGACCAAACATTGGATGTAAACCGACTACAGGACCGCTATGCACTGCTTTTAATACTTTTAACGGTGCTTGCTTAACTGAAGTAATATCAACTAATAAACAATCATCATCGAGCTTAGGTAAGGCAGTGACCACTGTTTCTAAGGCATTAATTGGCACACTGATCATCACCAGTTTTGCACCCGCTAATATTTCTTGCGCGTTACTTTGCTGTTCTTTGTCGAGTATTCTAACTTCATACCCTGAGCGGATAAATTGCTGAGCAAACAATTGCCCCATAGCGCCTTGACCACCAACAATCACAATAGGTGATAACTGTGGCGCGCTACATGCTAATTTAGCCTGTTGATTTTGGTAAGCTTCGCGCATCATACGGCGTAGGATATCTTCCACCAATTCAGGATTAACACCTTGGTTAATCGCTTCTTGGCGACGAGCAGCTAATAAAGTAGCTTCACGATCAGGCGCATGCAGTGGCGCACCCGTTTGTTGTTTGATTGCGCCGATCTGCTCGGTAATACTATTACGTCTAGCTAGCAGTGCAACCAACTGGGCATCACATTCATCGATCCCCTCTCTTAACTTATCTAACTCTTTTATATCCGCCACGCGACTACCACCTTAGAAACTGCAATTTCGTACATTTAAATTTACATAAAAGTAAACTAATCAATACGATAAATACTAACAGGATCGCTTAGTTGTTAAAAGGCTAAATAAGCAAAAGAATGAGGGTTTAAGCTTTAAGCGTTAAGCCATATGCTTTAAGGATGACTGAGTTATATTCGATGTAATGAGTAGTACTTGTTAGGATATTGCTTGTGGACTTAGCTGAGCTCTAATCAAGTTATGGTGATCACTTTAACGTTGAGCGATCTTAATCTTTTAACTTTACCCTCACTAGCCTTCTAATTCGATAACTTTACCCTAATTAACTTACTATCTCTAAAAACCAAAACGGGTTGCAGCCCGAAGGTTGCAACCCGTTTTTTTGCGTTGATAAACAGCGCGTATTAGTTAAGTTTTTCTCTAATACGTGCAGATTTACCAGAACGCTCACGTAGATAGTAAAGTTTCGCACGGCGAACTGCACCGCGACGCTTAACTGCTACGCTATCGATAAGAGGGCTGTGCGTTTGGAATACACGCTCAACACCTTCACCGTTCGAAATTTTACGAACTGTGAATGCTGAGTGAAGACCACGGTTACGCTTAGCGATTACAACACCTTCAAAGGCCTGTAGACGCTCTTTAGCACCTTCTTTTACTTTTACCTGTACAACCACTGTATCACCAGGGCCAAATGCAGGTACGTCTGTTTTAAGCTGCTCATCTTCAAGCGCTTTAATAATATTTTGGTTTACTTTTGCCATTATGTTTCTCACTTTCCTAGGTGTAACTGTCTTCTAGCCACAAGCTTTTTGGTACTCTTGCTGAAATTTCGCGAGTAATACCGCTTGCTCCTCAGTCAGAGCTAGGTTATGCAACAAGTCAGGACGGCGTAACCAAGTTCTGCCTAATGACTGCATCAGCCGCCATTTTGCTATCTCTTGGTGGTTTCCGCTGAGTAATACAGCAGGCACCTGTTTGTCGTCCAATGTTTCTGGCCGTGTATAGTGAGGACAATCCAGCAAGCCATCCGAAAATGAGTCTTGCTCTGCTGACTGGTTGTGTCCTAATACGCCCGGCACTAATCGCGCTACTGCGTCAATTAATGTCATGGCTGGTAGTTCACCACCACTCAAAATAAAATCACCAATTGACCATTCTTCGTCAACGTATGATTCTATTATTCTCTCGTCTATACCTTCATAGCGACCGGCAATTAAAATCAGTTTTTTAGAGCTTGCGAGTTCGCTTGCCCCTTGCTGATCTAATTTGCGCCCTTGCGGGGACATATAAATTACTTTTGCACCATCGCCTGCCGCCTGTTTGGCGTCAAGAATGGCTTGCTTTAGTGGTTCAACCATCATTAACATACCTGGACCGCCCCCGTAAGGACGATCATCCACGGTCCTATGCTTATCAATAGCATAATCTCGTGGGTTCCAGCAGTTAAAGTCGATCAGACCATTTTTTACTGCTCGACCAGTTACACCTTGCGTTGTAATGGCATCAAACATGTCCGGGAAAAGGCTGATAACCCCTACCCACAACGAACTCGTTTGACTCATTAAAAGCCAGGATCCCAGTCTACTGTAATTTCTTTTACATCGTGCTTAATCTCTTTGATAACTGAATCAGTTAAAAACGGAATTAAACGCTCTGCTTGGCCAAATGCATCTTTATTGTTTGCTTTCACAACCAATACGTCATTTGAGCCTGTCTCCATCAGGTCATCAACTATGCCTAAGTCATAACCTTTATCGGTTACAACAGACATGCCAATGAGATCTCGCCAATAGAACTCACCTTGCGGGAGTTCTGGTAATTGCGCTGCATCCATTGAGATTTCTGCATGGGTATAAGCCATTGCTTCGTCTCGATCGTTTACTTGCGCAAATTTAGCGATAAAGCCTTTGTTGTGGCGACGCCAGTCGACCACTTCTAAGGTCTGCCATTTACCTTGCTGCCCTATCAACCACGGGCTGAAATCGAAGATCCCTATGGGATCATCAGTAAATGAATGTACCTTAAGCCAGCCCTTTATACCATATGGGGCACCGAGCTTTCCTACGACAATTATTGATGAGGTGTTCTCTTGACTCATGGTTACACTTACGCCTATTAAGCCGCTTTACGAGCGTCTTTAACTAACTTATTTACGCGATCTGAAAGAGATGCGCCCTGACCTACCCAGTGTTCTACACGAGATAAATCTAAACGTACTTTTTCTTCTTGACCACTAGCAATTGGGTTAAAAAAGCCTACTTTCTCGATGAAGCGACCGTCACGCGAGAAACGGCTATCCGCAACCACAATTTGATAGAAAGGGCGTTTTTTAGCGCCACCACGTTGCAAACGAATAGTTACCATACCGTCCTCTAAATAGATTGACTGTTTTCATTAATAAGATTTACTCCCCAGTATGGGGAGCTGGGGAATTGTACGAGTTTTTAGCAACAATGCAAGTAAGAAGTGACTCGAAATGACTGTTAAGTTGATTAAACTATGATCTACGCGTTAAATCAGGCTATATAGAACTTTCAACGCATAATTTATCTACAAAAAAAGAGGCTATTTGCCTCTCTTTTTAGTTAACTGATTAGCTACATCTGCATGGCGTCAGTTAAAACATTAAAATTTAGGGCCACCGCCACCCATCATTCCTGGTGGTAACATGCCTTTCATGCCGCGCATCATTTTCATCATGCCGCCTTTACCTTTCATTTTTTTCATCATTTTTTGCATCTGCGTAAACTGTTTTAACAGCTTATTGATCTCTTGTACTTGCGTACCAGAGCCCGCTGCAATACGCTTTTTACGAGAGCCTTTAATGATCTCTGGACGTGCACGCTCTTTTTTCGTCATTGAGCTGATGATCGCTTCCATCTGAATAAAGGTTTTATCACCCATCTGACCTTTCACTGCATCAGGCAGGTTTTGCATACCAGGTAATTTATCAAGCATTGACATCATGCCGCCCATGCTTTTCATTTGCTTTAATTGATCAGCAAAATCATCAAGAGTAAATCCATCACCTTTAAATACTTTTTCAGCAACTTTTGCAGCTTGCTCTTTATCGACTTTCATTTCGACTTCTTCGATCAATGAAAGTACATCCCCCATACCAAGTATACGCGATGCGATACGATCTGGATGGAAAGGCTCAAGCGCATCAGTGCGCTCACCAACACCCATAAACTTAATAGGTTTGCCGGTAATATGACGGATTGATAGTGCAGCACCACCGCGCGCATCACCATCAGTCTTGGTTAGTATCACACCGGTCAGAGGTAATGCTTCATCAAACGCTTTGGCAGTATTGGCAGCATCTTGACCTGTCATGGCATCAACCACAAACAAGGTTTCGATTGGGTTAATAGCATGATGAAGATTTTTAATCTCGTCCATCATGTCATTATCAACATGCAAACGACCTGCGGTATCAACTAATACAACATCGATAAATTTCTTTTTCGCATGAGAAATAGCAGCCTTTGCAATATCAACCGGCTGTTGTGAAATATCACTTGGGAAAAACTCAACACCTACTTCATCGGCCAGTGTTTCCAACTGTTTAATAGCCGCAGGACGATAAACGTCGGCACTGACTACTAATACTGATTTCTTTTTACGTTCTTTTAAAAATTTGGCAAGCTTAGCAACACTGGTCGTTTTACCCGCACCTTGCAGACCCGCCATCATTACAACGGCTGGCGGTTGTGCGTTTAGGCTCAACTCTTCGTTTGCTTCACCCATGGCTTTTTCAAGCTCTTCGCGAACGATTTTAATGAACACTTGCCCAGGACTTAGGCTCTTAGTTACTTCAATACCTACCGCGCGCTCTTTAACTTGTTTAACAAACTCACGAACAACGGGTAAAGCGACGTCGGCTTCTAAAAAAGCCATACGCACTTCGCGTAGTGTATCTTTTATATTGTCTTCAGTAAGGCGTCCACGGCCGCTGATATTCTTTAAGGTTTTACCTAATCGTTCTTGGAGGTTCTCAAACATGTAAAGGTTCCGATCAAACGTGATATACCAATTTCCCAAACAACGTTATTGCCGCAAGTTTAGCACTTACTATTAATAGCGCTGATTTCATATAATCAGTATTAATAAAATTTTAATTAAAAACAGTATACCGTAAATGGTGGCGCACAATACAGTGTTCAAGTGGGCTGTTTGAGTTTCTTTTTACAAACTCTATGCATTTGCCTCACTATAAAATACAATGCCCTTACTCTAACAAGGAATATTTGACTCAAATTGAGTGGCCCAAGCACTATGCTGATTATTAGTTTAACTATTATTGCCAGTTTATTTTATATCTTCGCGACGTCTCACGTGCTGTCTCGGTTATTTCACCAACAAGGTCCGAGCCAAAAGCTGACGGTTATCCTCAGCACGGTGGCAATTTTAGCGCACATGTTATTACTGGTGAATTCAGTGTTTCGCGCCGATGGCCAAGATTTAAGTATTGTTAATGTATCACTATTAACCTGCTGGGTGATTGTGGTCTCTGTCACTACGGTGTCATTAAAATTCCCTGCCACATTATTACTACCTGTTGTCTATGGCTTTGCTGCTTTGCTAACAATTGCCAGCTTATTTATCCCGCATCATATTTTATTGCAAAGTATTGATGTTGAAATAGGTTTAGTCACTCATATTTCGCTTTCCCTGCTTGCATACTGTGTGTTAATTATTGCCACTTTATATGGCGTACAGTTTTACTTTATTGATAAACGTTTAAAACGAAAAGACTTAGCGATTGTGCATAGCCATTTACCGCCATTAATGGTGGTTGAACGCCAACTCTATCACTTATTAACGCTAGGCACGGTTTTGTTAACCTTAGCGTTATTATCTGGTTTTATTTTTCTTGATGGCATGTTTGCTAGTGAATTTATTCATAAAACTGTTTTATCATTAATTGCTTGGGCTATGTTTGCAACGGTGACAATTGGTCACTTAAAGCAAGGCTGGCGTGGGAAACCGGTCGTACTAGCTATCATGGCTGCTGCTTTTGTTTTAACGCTGGCTTATTTTGGCAGTCGTTTTGTGCAAGAGGTGATCCTGAATAAGTTTTAACTTGACTCAGGCAGCTCACTCCCGCTTAATACGCATTGGTTAAATAAAAAAGGATCCTTCTTTGGACGACATCTCTACAAGTGTTTTGTTTATAATACTTGGAATACTCATACTTTGTTCTGCATATTTTTCTGGTTCTGAAACGGGCATTATGTCAATTAACAGAATCCGCTTACGCCACCTTGCTAAAGAAAATCACCGCGCAGCAAAGCGTGTCAACAAACTTTTGAGCCGTCCTGATAGACTTATTGGCCTTATCCTCATCGGTAATAACTTGGTGAATATTGCTGCCGCGCAGGTTGCAACCATTATCGGTATTCGTTTATATGGTGATTTAGGTATCGCTATTGCCACTGGCGCACTAACTTTAGTAGTGCTTATATTTGCAGAAGTAACGCCTAAAACGCTAGCTGCGCTTTACCCTGAAAAAGTTGCCTTTCCTAGTTCGGTGATACTCAAAGGGTTACTAAAAATTCTCTTTCCATTCGTCGTCGTCGTTAACTGGATGACCAATGGCATATTACGCCTATTTGGTATTAGTGCTGCACAAATAGATGAGCACAGCATGAGTAAAGAAGAATTAAAAACGGTGCTGAATGAATCGGGTGCGCTGATCCCCGCGCGTCACCAAAGTATGTTGACCTCCATTTTAGATTTAGAGCAAGTCACTGTCGAAGATATTATGATCCCGCGCAACGAAATTGTTGCCATTGATATCAATGATGACTGGAAACTAATTAGTAAACAGCTTACCCATGCACAACACACGCGAGTACTTTTATATCGTGACCAAATTGATGATGCGGTAGGCTTTATTCACTCACGGGATGCACTGCGGTTATTAACGAAAGAGCAATTTGATAAACCATCATTGCTTCGCGCAGTTCGTGAGATTTATTTTATTCCTGAAGGTACGTCGCTCAATACTCAGCTATTTAAATTTCAGCAATCAAAAGAGCGTATCGGTTTAGTAGTTGATGAATATGGTGATATTCAAGGATTAGTTACCCTCGAAGATATTCTTGAAGAAGTGGTCGGTGACTTTACCACTACGCAAACACGTACTCCAAGTGAAGAAGTTGTGTCACAAGATGATGGCTCATTTTTAGTTGATGGCGGTGCTAACGTACGCGATCTAAACAAAGAAATGGATTGGGAGTTCCCTCTTGATGGCCCGAAAACATTAAGTGGCTTAATTGTCGAATACTTAGAAGACATTCCTGATGCCAACTTGAGTTTGCGTATTGCAGGCTATCCGATTGAAGTTGTTGAAGTAAAAGAGAACATGATCAAACTGGTGCGCATTCAAGCGAACAAGCGCAAAATATAAGCAATATCTGTAGAGTAACCTATGGTTACTCTACTCCCTCAGCTCATCCCCGCAACAAATTTTTTGTTCATTATTCTCTATAAAGTGTTAATTATTAGGCTATTATATTTGTAACTTTATAGATGTGGAAAATGCAATGGAAGATATCTCTATCGAGACCCTGTACACCAAAGCGATTGAAATGCTAATGACCTATGGCCCTCGATTTTTATTGGCAATCTTTGTTTTAATTGTTGGTTGGTGGTTTGTTGGCCGTATTGCCAGTATGGCTGAAAAATCAATGGCAAAGGTAAAATTTGAAGCCGGATTAAGTCATTTTTTGGTCTCCTTCTTATCGGTTATTTTAAAGTTGCTATTACTGATCTCAGTCGCATCAATGATTGGTATAGAAACAACCTCGTTCATTGCTATGCTCGGTGCTGCAGGCTTAGCGGTCGGTATGGCATTACAAGGCAGCCTAGCGAATTTCGCCGGTGGTGTGCTGATCTTATTTTTTAAACCATTTAAAATTGGTGATGTCATTGAAGCCCAAGGCTATATGGGTAAAGTGGTTGAAATTCAAATATTTGTTACCGTACTACTCACTTATGATAATGAAAAAATTATTATCCCAAATGGTGCACTTTCTAATGGCTGTGTAAAAAACAAGTTTGCAGAACCAACTCGCCGCGTCGATATTGAGTTTGGTATTAGCTACAGTGATGATGTGCTTAAAGCGCGAGAAGTACTAATGGGCGTGTTAAATAGCTACGAGTTAGTACTCAAAGATGAAGCAAAACAACCGGTTGTGCATGTAAGTCAGCATGGCGATAGCCATATCGGCATGTTGGTCTGGGCATGGGTTGATTCTGAAAATTACTGGCCAGTGTATTTTGGTTTATACGAACGCGTTAAAATTGCCTTCGATAAAGAAAATATTACCATTCCATTCCCACAGCGCGATGTACATATTCATCAATTCCCAGGGAAATAAACTAATACTAAAAAGCCCGCTGTGCGGGCTTTTTAAAATCTTGAATCTTGTCAGATCAGCTAAATAACCTTTCTAACCACCCTTTATCTAAATCGTCTTCACAACGTTTAAGCTGAGCCGCATAGCGACTTGCACGATTTTTTACTTTATTAGCCACGGCCATTAACCACTTTTTATTTTTATAGGTGCCGCGTTTATAACCGCCCCAGCCTTCGTGGTAATTTAGGTATTGCGCGTAGGCATCCCATTTCGAAATGCCATTAACTTTATGAGTTTTATAAACAAACCAGCCCATAAAGTCGATAGCGTCATCAAAATCATCGCGATCGGCGCCGCTATTACCCGTTTCACGAATATAATCAGACCAGGTGGGAGTTTTTGCTTGTGAGTAGCCGTAAGCTGAACTTGCTCGCCCTGTGGGAATGACCCACAAAAAGTATTCCATTGGCGGTGCAGCATCGTGTTTAAAGGAGCTTTCTTGATACATCATGCTCATTAGTACATGTTTAGGTGAGCCCCATTTTTCTTGGGCATCTTTTGCGTCATAGTACCAATCGCTTTTTTCTTCAAAAATTTTACATATATCATTAGGTTGCTTTGGAGGGGCTGTTGCGCAACCAGTTAACAGAGCCCCCAGCGATAAAATAATTAAACTATTTTTCATTTTTTTTGTTGCTCGCTGAACTTTTTATAAAAATATAAGTCATATTTTATGAATGCGCAGTTTAGCATTGTTTATCCCTGAAGAATCTTTACGCAGCCAACTTGGGCTGCGTTTTTTTGCCTGCTTACTTAGCTACAAACTTACTTAGTGGCAAAATAATCATCTAAAAATGCATTAAATGTTTGATTATCAGCGGCTTTCAACTCGCGTTCAGCAATAACTGACTGATCTGCTTGTTGTTTTAAATAGCTGTCTGAATACACTTTATATGGCGTATCTTGATGTTGTTGCTGGTAACTTTTTGCCAACGATAAGGCAAAATAACCATTATCAATACCAGACCCTTTCAGTTGACTAATGTAGCGCCCTGAGTATGTTAATTCAGGATCTGCTATCCATTGGCTTAATCGAGTAATCGTTTCGCTGTAATAGCTAACGCCGTAAGCATTATCCATGTAGGCTGCAACTTGTTGTAACTGTGCGAAGATCTCTGCTCCCCACGTTGCTAGACTGCATGAATTACCAGAGCGGTTTAACATCACTTCTAAAGCGCGACCTTGGCTTACAACCGTATCTAAATTTTCGGTGCTACGCTGTTGCGAATCCCAATCCATTGTTGGAGAATCTTTCAATAAGCAATAAGTCAGAAAAATATCTAGGAAATGAATTTGCTCAATATCAATTCCCGTTGCTGCAAATGGATTTACATCTAGAGCTCGGATTTCAATATACTCAATACCGCCACGTAACAGTGCGTCGGTCGGTGTTTCGCCACTTTTAGCATTGCGCTTAGGACGAATTGGCGAATAAAATTCGTTTTCAATCTGCAATACATTTTTATTCAATTGTTTAGGCTGGGCATCTTTATAATCAGCAAGCTGACCATAAATATCTGACGGTGAATGAATCGCACTTTTTAATCCTGCTACATATTCATCTAGTGAGTTATACAATACTTTTAGTGATGACTGAGCACTGTTGGTATAACCCAAATTACCTAAGCGCAAAGCTGTACCCACTTCAAGATAAAGCGTGCCTTTACCTAGCTTTTTAAAAGGAAGATCCGTACTGCGCCCTTGTAAAAATGAATTACACAGCGCTGGCGATGCTCCAAATAAATAACTGATCAGCCATAGTTCTCGCTTGAAGTTACGGATCAGTCCTAAATAACCGGCCGAAATAAACTCTTGTAATGAGCCAGTATCGCCTTTAATCGTTTGTAAGCTCAGCCAAAATGACTCTGGAAACGATATATTAAAGTGCACACCGGCAATCGCTTGCATCATGCTGCCATAACGATTTTTAAGACCTTCGCGGTACAAGGTTTTCATGCGTCCAATATTAGAATCACCAAATTGAGCTAATACAATGTCATCTTGGTGTTCTATAAAACACGGCATACTGATAGGCCATAATAATTCATCGCCCATCTGCGATAGGGTAAACTTTTGTAAGTCTTGTAGCTGATTTAACGTTTCTTCAGCAGATTCACTAACGGGTGTTATAAACTCCAATAAAGACTCAGAAAAATCAGTGGTGATATGCCCGTTAGTTAACGCACAACCAACCCCTTTTGGATGACCTTGCTGTGAAATTACACCATTTGGCTTGATCCGCAACGCTTCTCTTTCAATACCGCGTTGAATGCCTTTAATTGCGTATTTATGCTGTTCTGGGGCTAGCGCTGCTAACGCTTTAGTTAAATCATGTGTAGTCAAAAATGCTTCCTCGAGCCACGTGGCCTAATCCTAAGTCAATGGGGGCAAATTGATAATACTCAAGGTTTAATAATGGCATAACTCTAATTTCCACTATTTACCAAGAAGGTCACCGTATGTTTGTAAAGCAAACTTGCTGCGGGCCGTTAAGCTAACACCCAAATTTTTACTAATCTTGCCATTGTAAGAGCTAATATACAATTGCTTTAATGACACCAATGTTATGCGAGATGCTGACTAATTAATTGTTTACTATCTGCAATCCATCTCTGAGACTTACCGACTTATCAAACTAGAACCATAATATCTATGTATATATTCAGCAATTACACGATTACGAATACAGCTTTTACAAGTTTCTTTGTTCTAGATCACTAAAAAGTTATTTAAGATCAATTTTGCACCTGTGAACACTGAACCTGCTATCATTACGTTTGTATGAACTTTATAATCATCACTAATAATAAAGCATGTTTAAGGACTACCTATGCGTCGGGGTCAGCAGTTAATAAACGAAGAAGTCACCTTTTCAGATCACCAGCAGCTCGTCTCTACTACAGATGTACGTGGAGTGATAACCTATGCGAATAAAGAATTTTGCAATATCGCTGGCTTCAACCTTGAAGAACTCATTGGCAAAAATCATAATATTGTTCGCCACCCAGATATGCCCAAAGCGGCATTTAAAGAAATGTGGGAAAAACTTAAACAAGGCCATTCATGGCGCGGGATGGTAAAGAATCGCTGCAAGGATGGCCGCTATTATTGGGTTGATGCATTTGTTACTCCTATTTTTGAACATGGTCAACTCGTTGGCTATCAATCAGTACGAACAAAACCGAGCGAACAACTAAAACGACGAGCACAAAGCCTATACACTAAAATAAATGCCGGTAAATCGTTGTCTTCTTGGCGTGAATGGGTCGGTGTTCGCCAAAGTGCAGCCCTACTGATTGGCTTAATTGGTTTAGTACTATTAGCAGCTTTTGTATCTATTTCTGTTGCACTGATAACCGCGCTATTTAGTTTACTAATTATGCTATTAAATTATGATGAATTAGTTTTCACACCAGCAGCACTGAAACAGCTCAAGGTAGATAATGATTCTGTATCCCGCTATGTCTATGTCGGCCATTATCCATTTAGTATTAGTGAATATAACCAGCAAATGCTTAATGCTAAATTACGTACCGTATTAGGACGAGTAAAAGATACGACTGTCACGTTTACCGGTATTGCGGCTAATCTAGACCAACAATCAGCATTAACTGAAAAAGGCATTGCCGCACAAGGACAACGCCTTGGCCAAATGGCCACCGCAATGTCACAAATGAGCGCAACCATAGGTGAAATATCGGGCAACACTCATCATACCGCTGAAAAAGTAAATATTACTTACCAAAGCTGCACTGATATAAAACTACACATTGCAGACAATAGTGCCATGGTGTCTGATCTTGCTTTACAAGTTGAACAAGCAGCAAGTACCGCAAATTCCCTTGCAACCGAGGCGGATAAAATAGGTCAAGTAATGACTGAAATCGAAGGCATTGCAGAGCAAACCAATTTACTGGCATTAAATGCTGCAATTGAAGCCGCGCGTGCTGGTGAACATGGCCGAGGCTTTGCGGTAGTTGCCGATGAAGTGCGTGCATTATCTTCTCGTACTCAACGTGCTACTGCACAAATTCATAGCTCTATTAAAGAAATTCAAGATACCCTGTTTAGCTGGTCCACGGTCATGAAAAACACCAAGGCGCAAGCCGATGAATGTGTAAATACCACCGGACATACCCAAGTTGAACTGGATAGCATCTTCGCGCAAATAAGTGAAATATCGCAACTAGCGACACAAATATCTGCTGCCGCCGAGCAACAACAAACTGTCAGCCTCGATATTAGCGACAACATTACACAAATAAAAGGTTACAGTGACGAGAACTTAACGTTGAGCTTTAATGTCGCTAAAGGTGCTGCACAGCTTGTCGAAGGCTCACGTAAAGTTAACGATATTTTACTGACTTTTAAGGTTTAATTAAGCGCGGCTAAATGATAGGGGTTTATCTTTAATATTTACTTTATAACTTTTTATTCGCAGCGAGTTTAAGGCCAGCATATTCACTGGCCTTAAAACTCAGTTAATCAGTTAGCGTGATGAGAACACTAAACCATTTTCGTCAGCATCAATTACTATCATGTCACCACTTTGATATTCACCTGCGAGTAACTTCTGCGATAATGGGTTTTCAATGGTATGTTGAATAGCCCGTTTGAGTGGTCGTGCACCATAAACCGGGTCAAAACCACTGGCTGCAATTCGATCAAGAGCTGCATCACTTATTTGTAACAAGTAACCCATTCCTGTTAGGCGCTCACGTAACTTGCTTAACTGAATATCTGCAATCTCTTTGATATGTTCATTAGCAAGTGGGTGGAATACTACGGTTTCATCAATACGGTTAATAAATTCAGGTCTAAACTCATTAACCAAAACCCCCATCACTTTTTCTTTTAACGCTGCATAATCGTTGTTACCGGTTTGCTCTTGAATAATATCTGAGCCTAAATTTGAGGTCATGATGATCACCGTATTTTTAAAATCAACAGTACGACCTTGGCCATCCGTTAAACGACCATCATCTAACACTTGCAGCAGAATATTAAATACATCAGGATGTGCCTTTTCGATTTCATCAAGCAAAATTACAGAATATGGACGACGACGAACAGCTTCTGTTAAGTAGCCACCTTCTTCATAACCAACATAGCCCGGAGGCGCGCCAACTAAGCGAGCAACTGAGTGCTTTTCCATAAACTCAGACATATCAATTCGCACCATCGCGCTTTCAGTATCAAACATATATCCAGCTAACGCTTTAGTCAGCTCAGTTTTACCGACCCCGGTTGGGCCTAAAAATAAAAACGAACCGATTGGCCTATTTGGATCTGCAAGCCCTGCCCGTGAACGACGAATCGCATTCGCCACTGCCACTACCGCTTCGTCTTGACCGATCACTTTATGGTGTAAATGTTCTTCCATTTGCAGCAGTTTTTCACGCTCACCTTGAAGCATGCGCGATACAGGAATACCAGTCCAACGTGAAAGTATCTCAGCAATTTCATCTTCACCCACTTGGTTTTTAAGTAAGCTCATTTCTTGCATTTCAGCTTGTGAAGCTAAGTCGAGTTTACGTTCCAATTCTGGAATGCGGCCGTATTGCAGCTCTGACATACGTTGTAGATCAGTGGCACGGCGGGCAACATCTAAGTCTAATCGCGCTTGTTCAAGTTCAGCCTTAATTACTTGAGTACCTTGCAAAGAGGCTTTCTCAGCTGTCCATACTTCATCAAGTTCACGGTACTGGGCTTCAAGATCGGTGATCAGCTCCTGCATCTCAGAACGACGCTTTTGGCTGGCGTCATCTTTCTCTTTAGCAAGTGCATTATCTTCGAGTTTTAGCTGGATGATACGGCGCTCTAATTTATCTAATGATTCTGGTTTTGAATCGATTTGTAGGCGAATAGACGAACCCGCTTCATCAATTAAATCAATGGCTTTATCCGGTAGCTGGCGATCGCTAATGTAGCGGTGCGATAAATGCGCTGCGGCAACAATGGCTGGATCGGTAATTTCAACACAGTGATGTAACTCGTAACGCTCTTTCAAGCCTCGAAGAATCGCTATGGTATCTTCTACTGATGGTTCTTCAACAAGCACCTTTTGAAAACGACGTTCTAAAGCGGCATCTTTTTCAATATATTTACGATACTCATCAAGGGTTGTAGCACCGACACAATGCAGTTCACCTCGAGCCAATGCAGGTTTGAGCATATTACCCGCATCCATTGCACCATCAGATTTACCGGCGCCCACCATAGTATGAATTTCGTCAATAAACAAAATCACTTGGCCTTCTTCTTTAGCCAATTCATTAAGCACTGACTTTAAACGTTCTTCAAACTCACCACGGTATTTTGCACCGGCCACCAAGGCTCCTAAATCAAGCGATAACACACGTTTGTTTTTCAAGCCTTCAGGCACTTCGCCATTAATAATACGCTGCGCGAGCCCTTCAGCTATAGCGGTTTTACCGACACCGGGTTCGCCAATCAACACGGGGTTATTTTTAGTACGCCGTTGTAATACTTGGATCGTGCGGCGAATTTCATCATCGCGGCCAATAACAGGATCAAGTTTACCCTGCTCTGCACGCTCAGTTAAATCGATAGTAAACTTTTTCAGCGCTTGACGGGTATCTTCGGCATTCGGATCATCAACTTTTTGACCACCGCGAATAGCTTGTATTGCTGCTTCTATTTTAGTGCTGGTCATATTTAAAGCGCGGAAGATATCACCCAATGGCCCTTTATCATCACACGCTGCTAATACAAATAACTCACTGGAGATGTATTTATCTTTACGCTTTTGCGCGTACTTATCGCATAAGTTGATCAGTGAAACCATGTTATTTGACAACTGCACGTCGCCGCCAACACCTTCCACTTTAAATAGCTTTTCTATCTCTTGTGATAACTTGGTATTAAGTTCATCGGCACTCACACTGGCTTGGGCTAATAACGCACGCACACTTGAGCCACTTTGCTGCAAGAGTGAATACATTAAATGTACTGGTTCAATAAATTGATGATCACGACCAAGCGCTAATGACTGAGCGTCAGAGAGCGCAGATTGAAATTTACTGGTAAATCGATCTAAACGCATAAGGGGTTACCTATTAAAAAAACTAATTACTTAATTAATGGGTATGCTCGGCACTTTGATCAAGGCTTAGGAGAAAATATACTCACTGAATAGACTATTACTTGCGCCAGATCAAAGAAGCCATACGGCCTGTTTGACCATCTCGACGGTATGAGAAGAATTGTTCGCTATTGCTAACTGTACAGTACTCACCACCACTAATATTTCTTATGCCTAGATTAATAAGCTGTGTGGTTGCGAGCAGATAAATATCCGCTAAATATTTACCATCCGCCTGCGCCACAAATGCAGTGTGATGAGATGCTGATTGTTCACAGAAAAGCGCTTTTACTTCACTGCCAACCTCAAACTTTGCAGCACCTATGGCAGGACCTAACCACGCTATAATTTGTTCTGCAGGGCTGCTAAAGTGACGCAAAGTATTAGCGATAATACCCGCATGCAAACCGCGCCAGCCACCATGAATAGCAGCCACCTCATCACCACTTTCACTGGTAAGTAAAACCGGCAAGCAATCTGCTGTCATAATTGCCAGTGGTTGATTTTTTAATCGGGTATACAGCGCATCCGCATCATAATTAGCCTGTGGGTCAAAATACTCATCCACAACAACGACTTCACTGCTATGGATCTGATTAAGCCACACCGGTGCTTTAGGAAGCTGAGCAGCTAAAAGTGCGCGATTCGTTAATACCGCTTGCTGATCATCGCCCACATGTAGGCCTAAGTTTAAACTCATAAAAGGCGCATGCGATACACCGCCCTGACGAGTTGTACTGAGAGCACCTACATTGGTTGGCGCTGTCCAATTAGGATAAAGCATTAAAGCAGCTTAAAAATCGATATTTGGATTAGCTTTGGTGTCTTCACGAAGTACGTGCGTCATGGCAACCATGTCATCAGGAATTGGCGCCTGCCAAGTCATCATATCACCCGTAATTGGGTGTGCGATACTTAGCTTTACCGCGTGCAATGCTTGACGATTAAATTCACGTAACATTTGGAACAATTCAGGTGTTGCGCCTTTTGGTGGACGTGGACGACCGCCATAGGCTTTATCACCAATCAATGGATGATTAATAAATGCCATATGCACACGAATTTGGTGAGTTCGGCCAGTTTCTAAACGAAGACGTAATCGCGTATGCGCACGGAATTTTTCAGCAACACGAAAATGCGTAATTGCTGGTTTACCCTGCTCATGCACAGCCATGTGTGTACGCTGCGTAGGATGGCGACCAATTGGTTTTTCAACCATACCACCTGCGGTCATGGTGCCATTACAAATTGCTTCATACTCACGCGTGAAGTTTTCACGCTTCTGTAATGCTTTAACTAAATGTGTTTGCGCCTGAATTGTTTTAGCTACCACCATCAAACCGGTAGTATCTTTATCTAGACGATGCACAATACCTGCGCGCGGAACATTAATGATATCTGGATAATGATGCAACAATGCATTGAGCACTGTGCCATCAGGATTACCGGCACCAGGGTGCACAACTAAACCCATAGGTTTGTTGATAACCAAAATATCATCATCTTCATAAACGATGTTTAATTTGATATCTTGCGCTAAGTATTCACGTGGGGCTTCAATGCTAGTTTCAACATTGACTGTTTCACCACCAAAGAGTTTCTCTCTCGGGGTGTTTAAAATTTCACCATCCACGGTGATTTTATCATCCAAAATCCACGTTTTTATACGTGAACGTGAATAATCAGGGAACAATTGTGCCAATACTTGGTCTAGACGTTTACCGCCTAACTCAGTTGGCACCTCGGCTTGAAGAGAAATTTGCTCTGACATTAGTAACTTTACCCAATTTACCAGTGCAAGCTGTGCTCGACTGGGTTAGAATCGCTTTTAATAAAAGCATTATATAATAAGCATAGTTTACTCGGTTTTACCCACTTGGCCTAGCCGAAGACATCGAAGGTAACAAATAAAATGATAAATAGAATAGGGAAACGTGCATTCGCCATTGTTTTTACAGTTTCATTACTTGGTTTAGGTGCCTGTTCGTCAGCACCTGATGCAGAAGATATCCAACGCGTTCCTAATAAATCAGCGCAAGCGTTGTATGATGATGCCAAACAAACACTTGATTCAGGCTTGTACGCGCGTGCAATTGAGCTTTTGAGTGCGATTGATTCACGCTATCCGTTTGGGCCTATGTCAAAACAAGTACAAATGGATTTAGTCTACGCCCATTACCAAGCGGGTAATACTGAACAAGCACTTGCAACAATTGACCGTTTTATTCGCCTAAATCCAAACCACAAAGATTTAGACTATATGTACTACATGCGTGGTTTAGTAAATATTAAAGCCGATAAAAACGCATTCCAAGAGTATTTTGGTGTTGATAGAGCCGACCGTGATGCTAATCGTACCCGTGTTGCCTTTACTGATTTATCAACCTTAGTCAATCGCTTCCCTGATAGTAGCTATGCCCCTGAAGCAAAAAGACGTTTAGTTTGGTTACTCAACAAAATGGCACGTTACGAGTTGAAAGTTGCTGATTACTACTATGAACGTGAAGCTTACTTAGCAGCAGCAAATCGCGGTAAATACGTCGTAGAGCATTATTCTCAAAGTAGTTATTTAAATGAAGCACTGGAAATGATGGAAAAAAGCTACAACAAGCTTGGTTTACCAGAATTAAGTAAACACGCCAAAATGACCCGAGAGTTAAATAAAAAGAAATAAATTAACATATACAAAAAAGGCGCTACTGATTGTTTATAAGTAGCGCCTTTTTTATGTCTGACTTTTAATCTCAGATAATAAATTAGATCGCGTCTTCATCTTCTTCAGCAGTACGAATACGTACTACACGCTCAACGTCAGTGACGAAAATCTTACCATCGCCAATTTTACCTGTTTGTGCTGTTTTAACGATCACTTCAATAGCACGGTCAACATCGTCATCACCAAGGACAATATCAAGCTTTACTTTTGGTAAAAAATCAACCATGTATTCAGCGCCACGATAAAGCTCAGTATGTCCTTTTTGACGGCCAAAACCTTTCACTTCACTGACGGTCATGCCAGTAATACCGACATCAGACAACGCTTCACGAACATCATCAAGTTTAAATGGTTTAATTATTGCTTCAATTTTCTTCATTATTAGTCGCTACTCTTATATTGCCAATTGAATCGATTTTAGACAATCCTGCACTTCATAGCAAACAAAGCAATTGAATTACGGTGATTTAATCGTCAGCAATGGTATGATTATATCAATTGGAACAATTATGTTTAAAATAAGTTCTTCAAAGTGCGCTGATTTACTCAGCGCACTCCAGTACCAGAGGTGAACATGAACAAACAACAACATGGCTTTACATTACTTGAGGTGATGGTCACCCTTGCGATAGTCGGAATTTTAGCCTCAATCGCTTTTTGGAATAGTAGCGACATGCTTGAAAATAACCGAGCTGAAAATTATTTGCTGGAGTTAAAACGTAACATCAACTTTGCTCGCGCAAAAGCCACAAGTACCGATTCATTGATCGTTGTGTGCAGTGGTAATACAACCAGCATAGAAAATGACAAAAAAGTGACCTGCTTAGATAGTTGGAATGACGGCTCTATAATCGTCTTTTATGATAGTAATAGTAATGGCGATCATAACCCACGCAGAGGAGACCGAATTCTCAGAGTTATGGAAGAAGTCCCTGACAATAATCAATTAACATTTTCAGGTGATAATTCATTGATATTTGATGCAAGTGGTCGTATTACCTCTAACCCAGGCACATTCATCTACTGTCCAAATAAAGATAACAAAAACAATAAAGCACTGACAATCAGCCAATCTGGTACGGCATTTTATAACGGAGATACGAGCGGCACCTGTGATTAAATTTCGCTCTATATTTGCATCTGATTTAGGGTCAACTAAGCTTAATCTACTTGTCATAATTGAGAACTTCAAGGATGAAGGATATAAACAACGGAGCAAAGCGACTAGGAACCACGTTGATTGAAACTATGGTAGTGTTAAGCATTATGTCAATAATGTGCCACTTAGTTTTATTTAATTATCAGCCATTACTCATAAATATCCGCCTTGACAACCATATCGCAAAAGTAAATCGAGCTATTGGCTTATCCCGTTTAAGCGCAGTATCTTATGGCGCAAACGTAACATTTTGCGCCCTTAAAAATAATCAATGCCATAGCGATAATTGGCACAAAGAACTTACTGTGTTTACTGATACTAACAAGGTAGGTAAATTTGATGGTAAAGATAAGGTTCTATTTTACATTGAACCAACACACTCTGAAGATATGCTCACCTACCCTAGGCCATTTATTACTTTTCGATATAACGGCACACCCATGGGCTTTCATAACGGTACATTTATATATTGTCCTAAGTATAAACAAGCAAGCCACAAAGGGCTTGCTATATCTATAAGCTATACTGGCAGAACGAAGATTAAAAATACCTCAAAATGCCAAGAGTAACCAAAAATAAAGCCATTACAAACTATTTACCCCAGCACATTGCAGAATTCGCTTTCGGTGTTGCGGTTTTTAGTCCTGCATCATCAATAACAAAGGTCTTACAGTCATCATCTTTTAATGGAGGACCAGCAACTGGAGTTGCTGTAAAGCTAAATGTCCCTGCATCGTTATCGACTTCAACCTCAATAGTATAAAAACCATGCTCAGTTGGTGTCGTTACACCAATATTTGCTAAATCATTTGTATATTCTCGATTATCAACAAAGAACTGCTCTTGCCGATTAGCCGCATCAAGTAATGACGTGATTGCTTCTGTGCGAGCAGTCCGTTTAACATGTTCAAAATAGCTTGGTAGAGCAATTGAGGCAATAATGCCTAATATTGCTACAGTGATCATGAGCTCAATTAATGTAAACCCTCGCTGCATGTTATTTTTGGTTGTCATTATTCTCTCGCTTATAGATAAAGGTTTGTTGAGTTTTAAAACCAAAGCCAATGGGCACCGCATCACTCACAAGCTTAATTTTGCCATCTTCATCAAACGTAATGCCTGGCCCTAGGATCTCTTTTGGTATAAATGGGTTTTTCGCACTAAATTCATCTTCAGTCGCTTTAGTTTGCTTTACTCCTGGTCCTAGTAATAAAAACTGGCTTTGTTCATTACATGCTTTACCATCACTGTCGCAAACTTCTGAGGTGCCAAAATAAAGTTGCGGTGTATCTGGTACATCATTGCTCGTGACATAACGCAATTGGTTATATACCTTGCTTCCGTAGTGCAAGTGAAATGCATATAAACCGCCACTTCCTCCACTTAAAGAACATTGGTTAATCGTGGCATCTGCTGAAGCTGGTGTGAAACTTGTAAAATAAGCAACTCCTCCAACTACAGTTGCAGCTGCGAGCGACTTTTCACCACTGCGAGGAAGATCATAATACCAACCGCTTTTTTTACTAAGCTTCACTTCCTCTTCTGTAAACTGCTCAATATCATCTAGCGCATTTGCAAAAGGATCACTATTTACATTCATTAAATCACTAGGCGTAATAGTCTCAGGAATGTCATCTCCTATAAATGACATGGTCACAGTATTAATATCACGGATCATATACAATTGATCTTGTACCGTTGTTAGTGTTGGCTTTGGTCTATTACCACTACCAATTAATATTGCGTCAAATGGGGTATCCTCGCGGATTATACTTGTTTGATTATTGCTTGTGGTACTGGTTACCTTGCTAAACATTGTACGTGCTACGGTCGCCTTATAAAAAAAGCGCCTATCTTGACTAGAAATTGCTCCCCCCAATTTAGCAAGTTCGAAATGGGTCCAAGGGTTTTTACTGTCGGTCGGGTTTGCACTTGGCATATCTACACGCCAAATACTACCCGCAGTATCTGTTGCATATAAGCGATCTATAAAACCGTCATAATCTGAATCAAGTATCGAAACTGTTGCTGCAATACTATGTTTTCCTTTAAAGCCTGTTTTAGGCGTTAATTCCCAAA
The DNA here is from genome assembly GCF_014163635.1 of Pseudoalteromonas sp. SR44-8. Lineage (NCBI taxonomy): Bacteria > Pseudomonadati > Pseudomonadota > Gammaproteobacteria > Alteromonadales > Pseudoalteromonadaceae > Pseudoalteromonas > Pseudoalteromonas sp. SR44-8. The sequence goes on along the minus strand of NZ_JACJDS010000007.1, from coordinate 108,633 downwards.
CCAAGCTACCGTCTGATGCATTGACGATATATATACCGCGCCCTTTCGTATCATTACTGAGTGATACATTGTCTTTATTAGTATCAAAACCAGCACCAAAAATTAACACTGGCTCTTTCTTTCCCTTAATATATGACACAGTTGGAGCAGACCAAGTTTGTGCTAACTCTTTATAAACTCCACTGCCACCTTGAATTGTCCACATTAATTTTGGTACATCTGGATTAGTAATATCTAATGCATAATATTGGTTACCACCACGTCGCATACCGAAGAATGCCCACACGCGATCACCAGCTTCAACAACACCATCACGATCAGCATCATCAAAAAATACAGTAATTGGGCCGTCAACACCGTACACTTTGGTGTCTGCTAGATTATTACGTAATGGAGTTAAAATTTTATATAAACTACTTGGAATAAATGACCATGTTTCGCTAACATCCTTACCTTTATCTTGGAACATATGCAGAAAACCAGCATTAGTACCAATCAATATGCGAATGTCACCACTACCATAATCAATCGTAACTGGCTTTGAGTGTAATGGATCACCAAATATATCTTTTCGTTGATCACGCCGAGAGCTATCTTTATCTTCATCATCAACATCTACCCCTCTAGCCCATTCAATAGTTGAACCAACACTATTGATATCTGTGCCAAAGCTAGTAGCAACCTTAGCAAGACTACCGAATGCGGTTTGCAACGTTGAGCTTTGAAACTCAATCAATCCTCCTTTAGGGGAATCTGTATAAACAGTTCGCTCTGCTAAATTGGTAAGGTGTAAATTGACACCACCACTTTCTACCGAATTACCATCAGGTGGAGTGTTCTCGGGTAACCAAAATGTCGATGCGGTTGACTTAATCAACCCATCGTCGTTCAGTGCAGGGGTCGAATTGGCATCAACTATTTCAGTTCCTGACACTTTTAATTTTTTCAAATTACCACGCCAGCGAGCGCCGGTTTCAGGGTAAAACATAGCGTAATATATAGATTCTCGACTACGAGTTTGATCAACATTATTACTAGCTATGGAAGGTGAAGTAAAAGTATCGTTTACTTCACGGATATTGGTGATGAATTTTTTAAATGCATCAGCTAATTGCTCTGCAGTATCTGCATATTCGTATTGACCACCACCGAGTGTAGCGGTTTCCTCTAGTAGTTTTTTACCAGAGCTACTCATCCCCGATCCAAAGCCCACGGTATATACACGGCCGGTTTCGTGAATATCGGGAGTTTGAGGATACAAATCAACAACGACCTCTTCGATGTTAGCCTTTTTATTCGCGTCTACACCATGAATTACTTTAGCTAACTGATGTAAGTAGTTACTGTAGATGTAATCATTATTATTTAAATAACGACCGAAATATGACTTATATGCTTCACTTATCGCACCGTCACTATTATTATCACTTCCAGCAGATGGATCACCGTCCGTCATATAAATTATATTTACTGAGTTATCACAGCGCTTAGCTTCCTCTACACTATCTGCAAAAGGTGAAATATACGAATAACTATATTTATCTTGCCATTCATACCTACAATTCCACCCCCAGTTGTTACATTTACGAACTTGCTCTCTTCCCGCATAGACTTTACTCTCAACATTTGTATCCCTACTGCTCTCACTGAGATTTAGCGCATAGTGCAAACCTTTCCCTGTAATATACAAATATGCTTCCCAAAGAGTTTCAGCTAATGGAGTACCACCATCGGCGGGTAGGTTATCTATTGATGCTTTTATAGCATTGTGTGAGCTACCAATACCATTCAATATATAACCGCCATCAGTACTGTTATAGCGCATAAGCCCAAAATCGATGTCAGGGTTACCGGTGATCAACTCAGTCATAGCATCTTTAGCCACTCCAAGTCGACTGTCATTACATACCTTCCAGCCACCATTATTATATTGACCACAATCTTTACCTGTTTTGGATGAAAACGCCATACTGCCAGAGGTATCAAAAATCAATAAAACTCGCGCTCTTTCGTCTATTTCTACATTATGGTTTACATATAATTCAATATCTTCCGCATAGCATTGCATACTTAAAAGTACCGCGATACTAAGTGAAATATTCATAACTAACTTTTTAAACTTGATCATATTTACTCACTTAACCGCCAGTATTTAAGCTTGCCATTTCCTGAGCAATGCCTGATGTTACTGTTATAGTATGTCTGCTTTTTGAGCCAAACGTAATGGTACTGTTTACCTGCACCATATTGCACGAAATTCCCGCTGTAAAATTAAACTTTCGAGGACATGGTAAGTCTAGTGCACCATTATTTAAATTACTCATCGTACTTGTTGTATCATCTATCTGAGGCAGTTCAAGCGTGCCATTTGGTATTTGAGCTCGAGTATATAGAAAATGACTTGTGCCGCCCTTGTTAGCCTCACCTGCAATCAATTGTTGTACGTTACCCATTAATAAATTTTCAGCTTCTTCTCGCTCAAATGCAGCATTAGTAATTTTTATATCTACACTACTACTGCTCATAAGTGTCACCGCAATGCCAGTGACAGCGACCACCATAATCAAAGCAACGACCAACACAATTCCTTGCTGTTTGGCAGCTGGTTTTAAATACGCCATAAGTTAGCCCCCACATTATTTAAGCGAATAGTTGTTGTAAATAAAGCTCGACGAAACCTGTCATTAAACCTAAGCACTCGTTGACCTGCATCCTCACCTAAAGTATACGTTTGATTGAGCTGATTTAAGTCTGCATATTCTTGTAATGACCGCACCAGTATAAAAACTTGTACGGTTAATATTCCTCGGCGGTTTTCCCAATCTGTTGCTGTCATCATTCCTACGCTTCGATAAGCATCCACACGGCCGTCATTATTTGTATCTAGCCCAAATAAAAAACGCATGTTTTCAACACCTTCCATAATAGTCTCAGTAATCATTTGGTCTTTTCTGGCGCTAAGTCGGCGTCGCATTAGTACCGGCACATTGATATTTTGTCCATTGACTTGATAAGTTTGTTCATCAATGTAATAAACGTGGTGACGATAACGCCAAATCGTTGCATTGCCGTTTATAGTCCCAGCAGCTATTGGGCCTTTGCGAAATTCAGCTCGCTCTTGCTCAGCTATAAAGTAATAATTACTTGAACTGGTATCAGCAGGATCAATTTGCAGACCCTCTAGAAATTTCACCTGTAAGATATCTGTTGTATCGTTTGAATCTGTAATACAGTTCAACTGCGCGCCTCCAGTTGATTCAAGTGCAAATACCGAACGAAAATTACTATTTGCATTATTAACGGGGAAACTACCGTTATTAAGTCCAGAAAAACAATCACCAGTAGGGTTGGTTAGAGTTGTGGTATTTTCTTTCGAAAATGAATCTTCGTAGAATGTCCCCCAAAAACCGATTTGCTCTATATCGCGCTGCATAATATTTAATGCTAAACGACCCGTTTCTTGTAATTCACCAATTACCATAGTATCTCTGGTCGTTACTTTCATACTTATGTAAGTAAACATAACTCCGCCGAGCACTAAACCACCAATAAAAAGTGCGATCATCATTTCGACTAAAGTGAAACCTCGCTGCTTCATGCTAGCTCCTTGAATAAACATAGCTTTTTAGTACCATAACGCGGCGTGTATTACTTTCTTCGCCACATGTTATTTTTTTTGTCTCAGCATTAGCAGTGATCTCTTGACGTCCCCGCCAACTTACCACGACTTGAATATTAAACCCTCTGCCACCATTACCTGCCGCTACAGTATTTTCTATACACACAGTGGCGTCATCGAGCGCGCCAGTATTTTCACGGGCTTGTATGGCACGGATCCATTGTTGACGATCTAGAGCAGCTATTTGAGCTGAGCTACATGTATCGGTGTAACATGTTCGAGACTGTTCTAGTGCTGTGTTACTGGTGAATGTGCCATTATACTGAGTGATTGACGCAACTCGGTCATTTGCTCGTATCCGTTGAATAATGTCATTACCTAAAGCAACTGCTGCTGCTCGTTGCATAGAGTCGAAGCTGGCTTGTTTTGCTTTTGCTTGTAATGCGACCGCACCGAGTAGGCCAAAGCTTAAAATCACAAACGCAATTAAAACCTCTATTAACGTAAAACCATGTTGCGATGTATGCTTGATGGACCTCATATTACACCCAATATAAAACTACCTGATTATAAGGATATGCTTATAATATGTAGATACAAGATGGGTTAGGATGAACGGTTATATTTGTTGATGAATGGTTAACTATGCATTTTTGCTGCAAAATTTAATGTGCTTAAAGATGCTCTTTTACTGTTTTATAAGCGCGTCTACTTACTGGTAATAAACAACTGCAACCTTCTAATAAAACCACATGACTGCCATCTTCAGCTTTTTTTAGAGCGATTAGCCGGGACAGATTAATCACTATCTTGCGGTGAATTCGTAATAACTGTGTAGGATAATCCTGCTCGAGTTGTTTTAAGCTTTGATCAAGCAATGCCTCACCGTTAGCAAAAACTAAACGCGTGTATTTCTCTTCAGCTATAATATAACAAACATCCTCTAATGCCACACTGCGTGTCACCCCCGCAAGCTGATAACTGATTGCCGCTGGACGTTGCTTTTGTAGATGGGCGCGTGTTAAACGACCTAGTTGATCTATTGTTTTTGCTAGATTTTGCTCCGTCACAGGTTTTACTAAATAACCCGCGGCACTGAGTTGCAAAGCTTCTAAGGCATGCTCAGGATGAGCGGTGACGAAAATAATAGCCGGAGGGACAGACAACTTGTTCAATTGTGTTGCAACTTCTAAACCGCTCATAGCAGGCATATCAACATCCAGAAATACAATATCAGGAGCCTGCAGCTTCACTTGTTGCAAAGCCTCGTTGCCATTACTTGCTTGTGCTGCATGGTTATAGTCTGGGTAATGAGCAAGTAATCGCTGTAAGCGAGCACGTGCTAGTGGCTCATCATCAACTATGAGTACCTTCATGCTTGCTCCTTGGCATTATTGATAGCCAAAGGCAGTACTAACTTTACCCGAAAAATATCACCTCGTGTTGTCATTGTCAGCTTTGCATGACCTTGATAATAAAGATCTAACCGCTGGCGAATATTATTCAGCGCCATGCCATTACCTGAGCGTTTCTGCTGCTGCGACGAGATTGGATTTTCAACTAAAATGACTAACGAGCGTTTACTAATATGTAACTCGACGTAAATTATAGCGCCAGTCAATGAAGGCTCAACACCGTGACAAACAGCATTCTCTAGCAGTGGTTGTAATGTTAAGCACGGAATAGTTATCTCTGGCAATTGCTCCGGTAATTGCCAGTTGACTTGTAAACGATCAGCAAACCGCCAACTTTCAAGCGCAATATATTGCTGAGTCAGTGCGATTTCATCACTTAGTGCAGTCTCTTTCCCCACTCGCATTGCCGCTTGAGATAATGCCGCGAGCGCTAAAATCGCTTGCTCTGCAGCTTGAGGATCATAATGAGTAAGCTCCGCTGCGGTATTGAGGCTGTTGTATAAAAAATGCGGACGAATACGTGCCTGTAAGGCATCTAGCTCTGCGCGAGCCAACGCATTAGTTTGCTGGTCTTTTTCAAAATGAATAGTTAAAAATTGAATAAATAATGCGGTGACTAAAAAAGCGACTAATAAGTTTCTTAAAATAAACTGATAAGTATGTTGTTGTGCAATAAAGTCGCCTCCATAGGTCACTAACAATCCGCTGAAAACCGCCGTTGTAAGTAGTAATGAAGCCATTAAAGCACTTAATTGCCAAGGCTGACCCAAGTTTGCAAGTGGTTTACGCAGTAAGTAAAGCCAAGTTAGACTAGACAAAAATGTGAGATGTAAAAACAGGCTGATCCCGCCGAGGCGGATCCAAATGTCATCCGCAGTTGCAGGAGCGAAAGCTAGTATAGTGGCGATAACTTGCGCAACGACTAAAGTAGCAAGTACGCCGCGTTCTTTAAACAGCGCCGCAAAAAGCAAAGTATTGGTTTGCACCGACTTGCTCATTGCGCGCTCCTTAATAATGTCCTGTCAGTACGCTAAGGTTAGCGTAGCTCAACGGGTACAGCAAATACGATATTCTCTACTTCGCCAGGGTTTTCAATAACCTGTTTACCGCCTAATTCTTTAAGGCGGTTAATCACTTGTTGTACAAGCACTTCAGGGGCTGATGCACCCGCGGTAACACCAACCGCATTGACATTAGCAAACCATTGATCTTCAACATTACTGGCGTCATCAATTAAGTAAGCAACAGTACCCATTTTATCAGCAAGTTCACGTAACCGATTTGAATTTGAGCTATTTTTAGCACCAACAACTAATAACACATCTACTTTATCAGCTAAGTCACGTACCGCATCTTGGCGATTTTGTGTGGCGTAACAAATATCGTCTTTACGTGGGCCATCAATCGCTGGAAACTTACTTCTTAAGCCACCTATAACATCTGCGGTATCATCTACCGATAATGTAGTTTGGCTACAATAAAATAAGTTATTTGGATTTTTCACGTTTAGTTTGGCAACATCTTCAGGCGTTTCAACTAAATAAATACCACCTTTAGCGTTATCGTATTGCCCCATGGTGCCTTCAACTTCAGGGTGACCATGATGACCAATTAAAATACACTCGATACCTTTACGACTAGCGCGGGTCACTTCCATATGCACTTTAGTGACCAATGGACATGTTGCATCAAATACTTTTAAATCTCGACGCTTAGCTTCACTGCGTACAGCTTGTGACACGCCATGGGCACTAAAAATAACAATGCTGTCGTCTGGCACTTGATCCAATTCTTCAACAAACACCGCACCACGTCTTTTCAAACCATCTACCACGTAGCGGTTATGGACAACTTCATGGCGCACATAGATCGGTTTTTCAAAGATATCTAACGCACGTTCAACGATACTAATCGCACGGTCGACTCCCGCACAAAAACCGCGCGGATTTGCCAATAAAATTTCCATTAGTTACTTACCTTAGCAATATCGGTAACCTCTAAAATATCAACTTCAAAAGTTAAACGTTGACCTGCAAGCGGATGATTAAAATCGATGGTCACAGACTCACCCTGCACTTCACGAACAACTCCTGGTAATTCGGTACCATCAGGTTGAGTAAACGCAATAATAGAGCCAATTTTTGCCGGCGTTTCTGGGCCAAACTTACTACGGTCTACATAGTAAATATTATCTGGGTTTGGTTGACCAAAAGCATCTTCTGGCTCAAGTTCAAATGACTTGCTGTCACCAGACGCTAAACCAAATAAGCATTTTTCAAAGTTAGCCGTTAGACTACCATCACCCATCGTTAATTTTGCAGGCTTATTATGCACTTTGGTTGAATCTGCCGCAGAACCATCCGATAGCTTAATTGAGAAATGAAAAATAACCTCTGATTTTTCACCTATAACTGCTTGGCTCATGCTTTTTGCTCCTTAGGACTTTCGCCAGTAAAGGCATCAAATAATAATAATGCGGCACCAATACAAATCGCACTGTCGGCAATATTGAACGCAGGAAAATTCCAGCTTTCATAATAAAAGTGTAAAAAGTCAATCACATAACCATGGCTGATACGGTCATATAAATTGCCAATTGCGCCCGCTAATACTAACGAGTAAGCACTGCATAAAATTTTATTAGTGGCAGGTAAACGTTTTAGCCACCAGATCAATAATACGCTGATTGAAATAGCAATAACGCTTAAAAACCAACGTTGCCAACCACCCGCTTCACTTAAAAAACTAAAAGCTGCGCCATAGTTATGCACATAGGTTAGATTGAAAAATGGCAATATATCAATTGATTCGCGTAAATTCATGGTTTTAACAACCAGTGTTTTACTGGCAAAGTCTGCTACTAAAAGTAGCAAACTTAACCAAAGCCACACTAAACCACTTTTTTGGGCTAGTTTGCTCACTTCCTACTCCTATGCGAATTGGCGTGTTTCGCCTTCGCCATCTACGTTGCTAACACAACGACCACAAATTTCTGGATGCGCAGGATTTGCACCTACATCATCACAGTAATGCCAACAACGTTCGCACTTTTGTGCATCGGTAGCTGATACGCTGATGTATAAGCCTTCAATTTCAGTTGTTTGAGTTGCATCTGGTTGTGTATCAACAGCTGTAACAGTAACGTTAGATGTTAAGAATACAAAGCGAAGCTCATCACCCAAAGCTGCTAATTTAGCTGCAAGCTCTGCATTGGCAAAAATATTCACATTAGCTTGGAGTGTCGCACCGATCACGTCTTCTTTACGTGCACCTTCTAACACACGGTTTACTTCATCACGCACAGTAAGAATCGTTAACCAATCGTCATTACTAAACTGGCCTTCGCCAACCGCTTTTAAGCCATCATACCAAACTGAGGTAAACACATATTGGTCACGTTCACCTGGCAGTGCTTGCCAAATCTCTTGTGCGGTAAAGCTCATGATTGGCGCCATCCAGCGCGTCATAGCTTCGGCAATATGATATAGAGCTGTTTGACATGAACGACGGGCATGACTATCACTTTTCGCTGTGTATTGACGGTCTTTGATCACATCTAAATAGAAGGAACCAAGCTCACCAGTACAGAAGTTCATTAGCTTTTGCGTTACTTGGAGCATTTGGTAACTTTCGTAAGCCGCCAAAATTTCATCTTGTAATTGCGCCGCACGGCCAACAATCCAACGATCAAGTTCAACCATGTCATCAATAGCTACTTGGTCAGTTTTAGGATCAAAACCACTTAAGTTAGCGAGTAAGTAACGGCTAGTGTTACGAATACGACGGTAGCGATCCGCAGAACGGTTGAAGATTTCATCTGATACGGTCATTTCTGCAGTGTAATCAGTTGAAGCAACCCACAAGCGTAAAATATCTGCACCGAGTTTATTCATCACATTCTGTGGTGAAATAACGTTACCTAGCGATTTTGACATCTTACGGCCGTTTTCATCCACAGTGAAACCGTGAGTTAGCACTTGACGATATGGTGCATGACCATTAATTGCCACTGACGTCATCATTGATGACATAAACCAACCGCGGTGTTGATCTGAGCCTTCTAAGTATAAATCAGCTGGACCAACTAAATCTTCGCGAGCATCAACCACACAGGCGTGCGTTACACCAGAATCAAACCATACATCTAATGTATCTTGCACTTTCATGTATTGCTGAGCATCAGCTTCACCAAGTAAAGTTGCAGGCTCTAAGTCGTACCATGCTTGAATACCTGATTTTTCAACCAGCAGGGCTGCTTTTTCAATCAAAGCTTGAGTATCAGGATGAAGAGCACCGGTGTCTTTATCAACAAACAGTGCAATTGGAACACCCCAGGTACGTTGACGTGAAATACACCAATCCGGGCGACCTTCAACCATGTTTGCTATGCGGCTTTCGCCCCATTCTGGCAACCACTGAGTGTTTTTAATCTCTTTTAATGAATCTTGGCGCAAATTAGCTTGATCCATACTAATGAACCACTGCGGCGTTGCACGGAAAATAATTGGCGTTTTATGACGCCAGCAATGCGGGTAACTGTGCGTTAAGGCATGGTGATGCATAAGCGCATTACGCTCAGTCAGCACATCAACTACACTCGCATTGGCTTTGAATACATGTTGACCTGCAAAAAGCTCAGTGTCAGGTAAATAAACACCATTTGCACCAACCGGGTTAGCCACCTCTAAGCCGTATTGTAGACCTGCCACGAAATCTTCTTGACCGTGGCCAGGTGCTGTATGCACGATACCCGTACCAGAATCAGTAGTAACATGATCGGCCACAATCACTGGTACATTAAAATCATAAAATGGATGCGCCACTTGTAAATTTTCAAGTGCTGAACCCGTTACATAACCTAATACGTGAAAGTGCTTAAAGCCGTAGCGATCCATTGCATCTTTAACTAGCTCTGACCCTATAATCAAACGCTGCTGCGCGCCTTCATCATCAACTTGCACTAAGGCATATTCTAGTTCAGCATGTACGGCAACCGCACGGTTAGCTGGCAGTGTCCATGGTGTAGTTGTCCAGATCACTGTACTGACTGTACCTTTACCTTCATGATCGGCTTTTAAATCAAAGGCACTAACAACGGCCGCTTGATCAACAAACTCAAAACGCACATCAATCGCTGGTGATTGCTTATCTTGATATTCAACCTCAGCCTCGGCCAAAGCAGAACCACAATCAGTACACCAATGCACAGGCTTTGCGCCTTTGTGTAAATGGCCTTTTTCGATGATACGTCCAAGCACACGAATTGCGTTTGCTTCGAAGTCAAAATTCATGGTTAAGTAAGGCTTATCCCAATCAGCAAATACGCCTAAACGTTTAAAATCAACTTTTTGGCCTTCAACTTGTTTTTTAGCGTATTCACGACATTTCTCACGGAATTCTGCAGCCGTGACTTTCACGCCTGGCTTACCCACTTTTTTCTCTACCATTAATTCAATCGGTAGACCATGGCAATCCCAACCAGGTACGTAAGGCGCATCAAAATCAGATAAGGTTTTTGATTTAACAATAATATCTTTTAGAATTTTATTTACTGAATGACCTAAATGGATATCGCCGTTCGCATACGGAGGGCCGTCATGCAAAATAAAGGTTTTTTTACCTTTCTTAGCGTTGCGAATTTGACCGTACAGGTCGTCTTCATACCATGTCTTAAGCATTTTTGGCTCACGTTGTGCCAAATTGCCGCGCATTGGAAACGTCGTTTCCGGTAAATTCAAAGTATGCTTGTAGTCGCTCATTAATCCTAGTTTCCGTATCGGCTACCTAATTTAAACCAAAACACTGTTTAGCGGCAGCAACATCAGTTGCTATTTGTGCCGTCAATTGTGTTAATGTCTCGAATTTTTTCTCATCGCGAAGCTTTTTAATTAACTCCACGTGCATAAACTGTCCATAAATATCTTGCGCAAAGTCGAACAGATGAACTTCTAATAATGCGCGTGTTCCATTAAATGTGGGTTTGTTGCCAATATTTGCAACCCCATACACTGTTTTATCGTTTAACGTTACTTGTACCGCAAACACCCCATTTACAGGGCATACTTGCCGCTTTAACGCAATATTTGCAGTCCTAAACCCTAATTCACGACCGCGTTTCCAGCCATGGATCACTCGCCCTGATATTGCGTAATCATGACCTAGCATCGCTTTGGCTTGCGCTAACTGACCTTCAGCTAATGCTTGGCGGATCAAGGTGCTGCTTACTCTAGCATTTAATTGCCGAAAACTCGCGGTGCTTTTTACATCCATATGAGCCGCGAGGCCCATTTTTTTTAGTAAATTAAAGTCACCTTGACGTCTTTTACCAAAGCGAAAATCATCACCTACGGTTAGCGCTTTGACACCCAACTTGTTGATCAGTATCTCTGTTACAAATTGCTCTGCTTCCATATTGGCAAATTGCTGATTAAAACTAATACAAATTACCCGTTCAACGCCTAACTTTGCTAACAAACCTAGCTTGTCGCGTAACCGCGTTAATCGAGCTGGCGCATTATCTCTGGCAAAAAACTCTTGTGGCTGAGGCTCAAATAACATTACCGTACTCGGTAAGTTATATTTTTTAGCGTCATTGAGTAATCCATTGAGTACTTCACCATGACCTAAGTGCACACCATCAAAATTACCAATGGTCAACACACAACCATAATGCTGTGTGCGAATATTGTGGATACCTCTAATTAACTCCATGCCACCTAATGCCTTTGTAAGCGTTATGTACCGAGTAAAATTTCACTTGGGTTACAGAATCACCGATTATACCCAAACCACTTCAAGATGCGAGTTTCAGTTGATTTTTTTAGTCTGATTGAGCACTAACAACGTTTTTTATGGTATTTAGTCTTACCCCGAGTAAAAACAACACTAAAAAGTACACCCCCCCTGCCAGAGCGAGTAAACCTATCAATAAAACAACTTGCTCACTAAAATGCCACTGACGCCATAAAAACTGTGTCGCAGCGTACCAAACTACAGCCCCCATCAATAAGGCGGCGAGCAAACATTTGCAGGTAAACAATAAACTAAAACGCGAAAACTGATAAACCTGCTCTTTGCTTAATTGACGATAAAGCAGGTACGCATTACAACTGGCCGACATTGAAGTCGCAAGCGCCAATCCTAAGTAACCTATAAATGGTGCTAACATAATATTAAAGACCATGTTCAACACCAGCGTAATAATGCCAATACGCACCGGAGTTTTAGTGTCTTGACGTGCATAAAATCCCGGCGCTAAAACTTTGATCAACATAAAACTGACAAGCCCAACAGAGTAAGCCATCACCCCTAAACTCACGGCCTGAACATGATCGACATCACCTTGACTAAACGCGCCATGATCAAATAATACAGAGATGATTAACGGGCTAATGATCATCAAACCAATCATCGCAGGTAAGCCTAAAAAGATCACAAACCGCACTCCCCAGTCTAAGGTGTGCTGAAAATCGCTGCTTTTTTCGCTGCTATGTAATTTAGATAGCGCAGGTAAAATAACCGTCGCGATACCAATGCCAAATAACCCCAGTGGAAATTCGATTAGGCGGTCAGAATAATATAACCAAGCAATTGACCCTGTCATTAACAATGACGCAATCATGGTATCAAGCAGTAGATTAATTTGACTAATAGATACCCCAAACAACGCCGGTAACATTAACTTACGGACTTTTTTTACATTTTCGTCCTGCCAGGCCCAACGTGGTTTACTGAGCATTTTCGCTCGGTACAGAAACGGCAATTGAAACAATAACTGCACCACTCCACCGACAAACACACCAATAGCTAGCGAATAAGCACCAACCGAGAATTTATCGTGTAATAAGATTGCACAGGCAATAATCGAAATATTCAACAGCACTGGCGTAAAGGCCGCAACAGCAAAACGATTATAAACATTCATCACCGCGCCACTTAGTGCAACAAGACTTACAAAAAATAAATAGGGGAACGTTAGCTTAAGTAAGCTACTGGCTAATACAAATTTTTCACCGTCTGGGCCACCTTGCCACCACTCAATAAACCACCCAGTACCAAATAGTGCTGCAATAATTGGCGATGCAATTACACCGATAATAGTTACAACCAGTAAAATAGTACCAAGTGTGCCAGCGGCTTGAGCAACAAACAGCCTGACTTTGTCGTCTCCTTGTTGCTGTTTGATTTCCGACAAAACTGGCACAAATGCTTGCGCAAATGCCCCTTCAGCAAATAAGCGGCGCAAAAAGTTGGGAATACGATTAGCGAATAAAAAAACGTCGGCGGCAGCACCTGCGCCAAGTAAATTTGCGACAACAGCATCTCGCACTAATCCTAAAACACGCGATATCATTGTCATTGCACTTACAATCATACCGGAACGAAATAATCCTTTTGCCACACTAAACCTGCTTTAAAACCAACGATAAAACCAATTATGCCACAGTCTTTTTTATAAATCGCTCTAAAGCACTAGGCTGAACTCACCGCCTTTGTTACAATAGCGGTATTAACTGTGCTAGAGCGGCAAATTGATGTTCGTTATATAGGAGCAGTTTTTCTTGGTATGTCAAATTTTTATTGACATTCACGATTAAAAAAGGCATATTCCACGGCCTTTAAATTAAGCTTATTTTAAGATTGTTAGGAGCAAACCTTGGCTAACATCAAGTCTGCAAAAAAACGCGCTATCACTAGCGAAAAAAACCGTCAGCATAACGCAAGCCGTCGTTCAATGATGCGTACATACTTCAAAAAAGTAGTTGTTGCTATTGAAGCGGGCGACAAGGAAGCTGCACAGCAAGCTTTCGCAGTTGCTACACCTATTTTAGACCGTTATGCAACTAAAGGTCTAATTCACAAAAACAAAGCAGCTCGTCATAAGAGCCGCATAGCAGCTAAGATCAAAGCGCTATAATTTGTTTTTGCTAGAATATAAAAAACCGGTCTTGACCGGTTTTTTTATATCTATCATTTAACGCTTAAAATTATTTAAACACTGTTGTTGCGTTAAACAACGTCTAATTCTGGATAAAACTTTTTCAACATTGCCGCTATTTTCTTCGGTGTAAATGGTTTTACCACAAATCCTTTAGCCCCTTTATCGATTGCATCTTTAACATTCTCAACCGTTGAGTGAGCCGATACCATAACGACATTAGTTTGTGGGTTTATTTCATTGATCTGCGCGATAATCTCTTTACCATCACCGTCTGGCAACTCAATATCTAAAAAAATAATATTATAATCGGCCGCTTGGCAAGCACTTATACATTGCGCAGCTGTCGACGCTTCTCTAACATTTTCAATACCTAAGTGCATTAATGTTTGATGGAGAAAGCTGCGCACTGTTCCCACATCATCCACTATTAAAATTGAAAGCTGCGTATTCATTGTTGATCCCCGTAGGTTATGAACTAGGTTTAAGTTATTATGCTTAATAACTTTTCTAATTTAATAATCTCATTATAGAGAGCTCTGCTTAAAAGGCCAGATTTGCTTTATGTCAAATAATATAAAAAAACAATCCTTGCTAGGAAAAACGCCTCAACGAAAAAAACCAACGGCACCAACTAACAAGCGAAAAGCGCCTGCTCAGGCAAACGTCACGCAAGCACAAACACAAACTGCTAGTAGTGAATTAACTGAAACAAAAAAAAGCCGCACAGGCATTATTGTAGCGGGTGTTATTGTGTTTGCTATTTTAGTTATCCCCAAACCACAGTTATTAACCTATGAAAAATTAGGATTAGTAACGCAAAGTGTATATTGGCCGGGACTGTTTGGTTATGGCGCCATGTTATTTGACTCAAATTTGCAGCCAAATGCCGATTTAGCGCGTAATAGCCTTTATTTATGTCAAAACAATAAGCAACCAGATACTTGTCAAAAATATCGAGTAACCGAACAAGCCGGCTTTTTTTCTGCATTACAAAAATTAATTTTGGATTAAAAAAACTAATCTGAAAATATAAAATTACTTGGTTGAAAGGTGCGCAAAATATCAACATAATGGCGCTCCTTTTTTCAACACTTGAACAACGATACAACCATGCTAAACGAGCTAGATTGGCTTTTAAATATTATCCTGTTAGCCCTAGGATTAGGGGCGTTTTTTATCAATCAATTAACAATACTGCGTGTAGCGGCGATCAGCGCCTGTGCTTTACTGTTTTTGTCATTTAGCTTGGATTTAATGTCGTCGAGTGTTATTTCAAACATGAGTTTAGTGTTGATAAACACGTTTTACTTGTTCAAGGTTTATACCTTTGGGCAATTAAATGTGCCGCAAAATTAATATCTCTCCCTAGATAATTTTATGTACCCTACCGGGCTTTGCTCGGTAGGGTATTTTTTTGCGCGAATAGAACTTGGGCAGCAAAATGAACTAAGTTAAAATCATCGGCGTATTATGCTACTTTGGGTATCACTATGCCTTTAACTGACTCTGATTTATTTTTAACGTCTATGGAAGACGTTGCTCGCCTAGATCACGATACGATCGAACCATCACAACACTTAACTGGCCCCTCTTTAGCCCAGCAACAAAAACGCAAAGCCGCAGAATTAAATTTAAACATCGATGAAAATTATCTACGTAGTGAATTAGTCGAGCTATTAGAGCCTAATGCACTATTGAGTTATAAAAATGCGGGAGTGCAAGATGCTGTATTTAAAAATCTTCGATTAGCTAAGTATCAGCTTGATGCGACACTTGACTTACATGGCCAAACACTAAAAAACGCACGCCAAGCCTTATTTGAATTTATAACTGATTGCCAAAAACGTAATATTCGTGTGGTAGTGATCCGCCACGGCACTGGTATCAAAAACAAAAAGACCCCTGGGGTGTTAAAAAGTTATACCAATAAATGGCTACAAGAAATTGACTGCGTATTAGCCTTTCATAGTGCACTTAGGCATCATGGTGGCAGTGGTGCAAGCTATGTGTTAATTAAAAAAAGTGATGAGAAGAAGAGTGAGAACCGGGAGCGTCATAGTAAACGCTAACCCGGCTTCGTTATCAATTGTTGGTTCTATTTATTCTGTTTGGCTTTGTAAAACAGGAGCTTGTTCACTTGCATTAGCTTGATTAAACCATGCAGACACACCCATTAAGACCACTGAAATAACGATAATACTAAATTTAACGCCTGTTTGATGCTGTTTCATTGTACACCTTATTATTATTGTTAGTGTTTTTTGAGTTAACTAGACTAACTAAAATTACAGATGTTAACAAGATGTACTACGCTATTGTCGCTGAACTTTTAATAACCTTTTGTTCTATCAACCTGATTATTTAATTTAAGGCCTGTTTTCATACGTTGTACATTATTAGCAATCTGCTGCGTTACAGTTTTCAGATCAGACAATGCCGCGCAATGGGGAGTCATTGTAACCGCTGAATGATGCCAAAAAGGATGCTCTGCAGCTAATGGCTCTTGTGCAAAAACATCCAATGTTGCTCCTCTTATAATTTGATTATCTAATGCCCAAAGTAAATCGTCTGCAACGACGTGCTGGCCTCGCGCTACATTGATGAGCACGGCATGACTTGGTAGCTGCATTAATAAGTTGCGATTAATAAAGCCCTTCGTTTGCGTGGTTAGTGGTAATAAACACACGAGATAATCAGCCTGTGCTAACAAACTTGGTAATTCACTTACTTGATGAATACAATTTACTTCGGGTATATTTTTAGGGCTTTGTGAAAATGCACTTACGGTAAAATTATTAGCCAGTAAACGTTTAGCGCAGCTTTGTCCTAACTCACCAAAACCTAAAATCACAACATGATTATGACTATAAGCGCGTTTTGGCAGCCATTGTCGTTGTTGTTGCTTAATCACATAGTCTTTAAGCCTTAACTTATGCGCTAAAATATGGGTAAGCACATACTCTGCCATATCATGAGCTAAATTTTCATCAACGATGCGTGTCACAATGACATTGTCAGGGAGTAAGTTTAAATCAATGCTATCGACCCCTGCGCCAAATGAAGAAACTACTTTTAAATTCGGTAGTTGTGCCCACATATCTGCAGGTGCCAGCCAAGCAAGCACAAATTCAACATCCTCTAAGTTATCACAGTCTGGCCACTGTGAAATTTTTACACCTGGTAATTTAGTCGCTAACGCAGTAATAATTTTACTGCAATCACGTCCACTAATCGCAACGAGTACGCTCATGTTATGCCTATAGAGTTGTTGATTTGCAAAGAGTATAACCTTTGTTAAAACATTTAATCTAATCGAATTACTGCTCGGCTCTTTAAAAAGTCACACAACTGCAACCTAATTGTCATGGCAAGCTTTTACTCTGGCGATATATTGATCACCATATGCAAACGAGGTAATTATGATCAGTGTTGATAAAGTAATCGCAGCAAATCTACCACAATTAGAAAACTCACCTAAAGTAAAAAGTTTAGTTAAAAAAGGGTTAGGTTATTTGCTTCACGAACAAGAATTTGTTGCATTTGGTGATGCCTACCCGCACTTACAAGGCATTGAGTTTGTTGAGCAAGTGTTGGATGAACTAGATTTTGATACTCGCTACAAGCCAAAGCAGATTGAGAATATTCCTAGTGAGGGTAAGTTAGTTATTGTTGCTAACCACCCTATTGGCTCTTTAGATGCACTGGCATTAATTAAAGTATTATCAAGTGTTCGTAAGGATTTAAAGGTCGTTGCCAATCGCATGTTAATGTCAGTTACGCCAATGCACTCATTATTACTGCCGGTCGATAATTTATCGGGTGACAGTAAAAAGCAAGAACTCAATAATATCCACCAGCACCTTAAAGAAGCTGGGGCCATTCTCATTTTCCCAGCAGGTGAAGTGTCGCGTTTAAGCCCTACCGGAATTAAAGATTGCAAGTGGAATAGTGGTTTTTTACGGATCGCAAAAAAAGCCAATGCGCCAATTTTACCGATTTTTATTAAAGCCAAAAATAGCCCACTTTTTTATGGCACATCGATGATTTACAAGCCTTTAGCGAGTTTATTACTGGTTAAAGAAATGTTTAAACAACGACAAAAATCATTAGAGTTTGAAATTGGCGCATCGATACCTCCAGAGTCTTATTTAATTGAAAACCTTAAAGACAAAGAAGTAGTCAATCTGATCCGTAAGCAGCTTTATGCACTTACCTCAAAGAAAACCTTACCGCTTAAAACACAAGCACCCATCGCCTCCTCAGAATGCCGCAAGGAACTAAAAAAAGCCATCGAACAGTGTGAGCTATTAGGCACAACTCAAGACGGCATGCAGATATACCTTTATCAATATCAAGGCAGCTCAGCGATTTTCAGAGAGCTTGGCCGGTTACGAGAGATTTCGTTTCGCACTGTTGGTGAAGGCAGTGGTAAGCGTCGTGATATTGATAAGTACGATATGGATTATCAGCACTTGGTTTTATGGGACGGCTCACAACTTGAATTGGTTGGCGCATACCGACTTGCTTGTGCTCAAGCTATTATTGATAAACACGGCCGCAAAGGTTTATATACTGATAGCTTATTTTCTTACAGTGATGCAATGACTCCTTACTTTGCTGCAGGTATTGAACTGGGTCGCAGCTTTGTACAACCTAAATACTGGGGTCGTAAAAGTCTTGATTATTTATGGTATGGGATTGGCGCGTTTGTGAAAAATTATCCTCAGTATCGCTACCTCTATGGCGCAGTCAGTGTCTCTAACGCGTTGCCAGAACCAGCCAAAGCCATGTTAGTTCATTATTATCAGCATTATTACGGCGCTAAGCAGGTTATAGCTACACCTAATAATGAGTTCAAACTCACAGAGCAGCAACTCATACAGTGCGCAAATCTATTTAGCGGTGATGATGTCAAAGAAGACTTTGTTGAGCTCAAACATGTGCTCGCAAACATGGGTGCCCAAGTACCCACTTTATTTAAACAATACACCGAACTATGTGAGCCTGGCGGCGTACAGTTTTTAAGTTTTAGTGTTGATCCTGATTTCAATAATTGTATTGATGGCTTAGTGCTTGTTGATCTTGAAAAAGTAAAAGAAGGCAAAGCAAAAAGATATTTAGGAAAGAACTAAGAACGCAAAGGTGTATAAAATAAGGACGACCAGCCATCTAGCTTATTTACTAAACCTACTTTTGATCCGTAACGTGAATTTGCGTTCGCTGTATGCTATCAAAAGTAGTTTTTATGTGCAGATATGATAAAGTGGTTGTACACAAATTGTTGACAGAACAGCTATGAAAAGGTCCCTGCTATTTTTATCTTTTATCATTATTTTTTCGGTAGTTAGCATTCAATTATTGGTGATACCTCATTTTGAAAGTAACGTCAGGTACCCTACTGAAAAATGGGCTTTAGAGTTTTTAACATCAGGCTCTACGGATCTTCTTGCACAACAATTACAATCCATACCTAAACACCAGAGAATGGCCTACTTACAAAACATACAAGCTAATTTTGGCTTTGAACTTACTTTACAAGACTATCAACAAAGTGATTTTTCAAGTGAGCAACAATCTTGGCTCGCAGAGGATAAAATTTGGGGTGATCCGCAAACAGATTTAGCATATCGAAAAATAGATGACGAACAGCTATTAGTAATTGTAAAACCCAATACGGTTCCTAAGCATCTGATCAACGAAGCGCAACGTTGGATGATGGGCTCTTTTTACCTACTGAATAATATGCTGATGCAACACCCACAGCAGAGCTGGCCGTCGATAATTGATTCGCTCAGTGATGATTTTACATATCCCGTTGCACTGATGACATTGAGTGAGTTAACTTACACAGAGCAACAAATAGCCCAATTAAAAACAGGAGCTATTGTGACCATATCAACTGCGGATTCTGATTTTATTGGCTATCCCGCCGACATTGCCGTACAGCGCATCAAAAATAGCGATAAAGTAATTGTACTTGGCCCTTTTAGCCCTCAACTAAAGGGCAAAGTGGTGTACATGTTAAGTATCTTTTATTTTATATTCGGCTTTTTTCTGCTTATACCAATTATAATATGGTTAATTCCTGGCTGGCGCTCTATGTTATCGCTCAATAAAGTGGCGATATTACTTGGACAAGGTAAATTTGATGCTCGCGCTAAGCTAATTCGTTTTAGCCATCTAAACCACTTGTCCAAAACGTTTAATACCATGGCCGAAAAAATACAACGCCTTATCTCTTCTCATAAAACTCTGATCAATGCTGTATCACATGAATTGCGAACTCCCATCGCACGCATTGAATTCAATGTTGAATTACTTAGAAATAGTACAACCAATGACTATCAACTAGGGCAACTAGAGCGGATTGAATTATCTTTGAATGAACTAAATTCATTAGTATCAGAAATGCTTACACATGCTCGATTTGAGCGCGAAATACCCACTCTTACATTTGCAACCGTTGAACTTAATCATTGGATAAAACAAGAGTTAATCTGTTGGCAAGAAGCCAACCCTGATACTGAGATTGTTTTACTTGAACAAGGCGCTTGCCATGCAATGATTGATAAGTTTTATATGAGCCGTGCATTAAGTAATTTAATGCGCAATGCCATAGCGTATGGAAGAAACCATATTCAAGTAAGCTATGAACAAACCGCAAAAGGCTGGCTGATTTGTGTTGCTGATAACGGTGATGGTATTCCTTTACCCTGTGCTGAGAAGGTATTTGAACCATTCTATCGAGAAGATCAAAGTCGTAATTTGCAAGTCGGTGGAACCGGACTAGGCCTTGCAATCGTTAAACAAATTTTAGGCTGGCATGAAGGAACCGCGAGTGTTGAGCCATCCAGCTTAGGTGGTGCATGTTTCATACTAAATTGGCCAGCCAAACGCACACATCGATAATCCACATAGAGAACAAGAAATGAAAACAAAGATTTTAGTGGTAGAAGATGATTTACCGCTTGCTGAGTCAATTCAAGAGTATTTAACGATTGAAGGCTATCAGGTTGAAATAGAATCAAATGGCGAGCATGCGGTCTCCCGTATTCTTCAGTGGCAGCCAGCTCTGGTGCTGCTTGACGTTATGTTACCGAACAAGGATGGCTTAACGGTATGCCGCGAAGTAAGGCAGTCATACAGCGGCTATATTTTGATGTTTACTGCACGAGAAGAAGAAATTGATCAGGTTGTAGGGCTTGAAATTGGTGCCGACGATTATTTATTAAAGCCGGTGAAACCTCGCTTACTACTGGCAAAAATTAAAGCTTTTTTAAGACGTGGACATCCCACAGATCCACTCGCCATAAAGCCACAAACGAAAGAGTCTATAACGTTTGGGCAATTAATCATTAATACGCACAACCGAACTGTCTCTTTAGCAACGCAACATATCCAGCTCACAGACGGCGAATATGACCTACTGCTACTGCTTGCTAAAAATGCAGGAGTTATTCTGTCACGTAGTGACATTGTTGAAAAAATAAAAGGTTATCACTATGATGGAATTGAACGTGGTGTTGATAATCATATTAGCCAGTTACGCAAGAAGCTCGGTGATAATGCGCGTAACCCAATAAAAATTAAGACTATCCGTTCCAAAGGCTACTTATTTGTAGTTAGTGCGTGGTAGTTCTAGGTGGATATGGCGCTATATCTCCAACATGGGAGTAGCGCCTTTGAGAGACTTGAACTGTGGATAATACATCTATCTCAGCAACTATTTCACACTAACCAGAGGAGTTTTAATCTAAAGTTATTCTTCAGCCATTACTCGTTTACCATTACTATCGACAACTAATAAATATGAAGCGCCAAAATTACCCGCACATAAATCGATAGCCTGATTGGCAACTTTTAGGCCATTAGCACAATTACTCACCGCTAAGAACGCTGTGACACTGCCCTTTTTTGTAGTTAATACTTTTTTATCATCAATTGACACATCATACTCGCCGTTGGCAAATAAACGCACATTAAATACATCTGCAGTATTGTTTTGTTTTTTATCAATGACAGACAAAGCCCGCTTACCTGAAGATTGCCAAGCAATTACCCATAAATCGTCGTTATTACTCAAGGTTGTATTTATGCGTTCCTCTTTATTCGCATTGATACTATCTTTAACTCCCAAGTTAATCATGTTATTGATTACTTTATAACTGTAGTTATAGCGACTACCCACAGCATTGGCCTCTACATCGCCCGCAGCGATATTATCACTATCGAATAAACCACTGTAGCCGGTGCTAATACTCCTTTTTTTGACATGAAAGTCAGCCATATAATCCAATGAATTTATGAAAGACATATTTGCTTGATGGGTTAATTTATCATCTAATTCATCCGTGCTTTCACCACATCCACTTAAAGCAGCTGCCACACCAAACAACAGTGCAATACTAAATCCTTTATTACTGGTGCTCATAACAATCTCCATAATGTTTAATTTTATCAACGCTAAAAACCGCACTAAACGCTGTTATTACTTTAATAATTTTTTATAAATCAATTACTAAGTATTTTATTTCGAATAGCGAAATTTACTGAAAAAATGTTAGCATATCCTTTACGATACATCTCTCAGCGCTTGTCGGACATTGTCAGAAATTGTCTGTTTATAATGAACAGTTTAATGATAGCCTTGCGTTATAGTCAGCTGATACGGCTAAATACCTGCTCTAAAAGCTGTGTATATATTTTCTCAATTTTTAGTAAGTCATTAATAGGCACATGCTCGTTAACTTGGTGGATGGTATTATTTCGTACCCCGCATTCAATCACTTGGGTGTAATCATTGGCAAAAAACCGCCCATCAGAAGTTCCGCCACTGGTACTTAATAAAGGATAACTGCCTGTCACATTAAAAATAGCTTGTTCAACTTGAGTCAATAAACAGCGACGCGTTTGATGACTCGTATAAAAAGGCTCACACGGACGCTCCCATTCCACACTCAGCAAAGCTTGTAAATCGTCTAACGCGAATTGAATCTCATTTTTTATATCACTGCTTTTATAACCATGGCTATAACGAATATTAAATGTCATTTCACATCGTGCTGGCACCATGTTATCGACAACATTAGCAATATTAATCCCGGTTATTTGCAAGCTCGTATGTGAACTTGGCTCGTCACGCTGCCAAGTTATGCTAGTCAAGCGCTTGATTACTTCTGCACTAAGATGAGCTGCATTGATGGTGTTTTCTGGATAAGCAACATGCCCTGCTTTGCCGTTGATCACTAACCGCGCAGACAGTGCACCTCGACGGCCATTTTTGATTGTATCACCAACATGCAAATGACTGGTTGGCTCGCCGACAATGCAGCCGTCAAGTTGGATGCCCTGTTGCGCTAAACGCTCGGCAATCAGTAGTGAACCATATTCCGCTTCCCCTTCTTCATCAGAGGTGATCAACCAGTAAAAAGTACCTTTTTTTGCGGCTACGTTAGCCAGTAATGCACGACTGGCACATAACATGGCGGCAACGCCCCCTTTCATATCAGCAGCGCCTCGGCCATAAATCGCGCCATCAATAATATCACCTGAAAATGGTTCTGCTCGCCACGCTCCTCCAGATGCGGGGACCACATCAATATGCCCCGAAAAAGCATAGCGTGGCCCATCACCAAAGCTTACTTTAGCTATTAAGTTAGTAACATTATTAAAGGTAAACTGTTCACAGTTAAAGCCAAGGTCTGTTAACTGCTTTGCTAACCAGTCTATTGCCCCGGCTTGCTGTGGCGTAACAGATTTAAATTGGATCAGCTTTTGAAGGTAACTGACCACAGTATCAGTGTGGATTGCATCATTCGTGGTGTGAGATTGGATAGCTAAAGTCATAATTAACACCCTTATTAAGAGAGAGTGTATTCATTACAACCTGAATTTATGACCGCTTTATGAAACACGGATTATACTAATCGTTTTAAGTTACTGACCATTTATAGCGACAGAAAAATACAGTGATAACAAGGCAGAGATTTTGACATGTAGTTGTTCTCGGCAATTGCTCCTGCATTGCTCTACCTCTTGCATCCATGCAGTCGTACATGAAAAATTACTAACGCAGTTAGCGCTTTATTTAGCGCGCTAGAATGGTTAAATATTTAAGTCGATTGGTATTAGTGTGCACCTTCTTCGATGAATGCTTCTTGGCTGACTTTAGCGATATCTTTATCATCTTTGGTCAATTTTGTTTGTTGCCAACGACCACGACAAAACCACAAATACGATAGCGATGCGACGATCACATTGGTGACAGCAAACGAGTACCAAATGCCGTGATCGCCCAGATGTGTGTGTTTTGACAAAATATACGCCACCGGAAATTGTACTACGCATTGAGAAAACAGCGCCAACAACATCGCATTAAGCATGTTCCCTGATGCTCTAAATGCAGCCACCACACATAATTGCACGCCTATTCCGCCCCAAGTTAAGCACATAACACGAATAAACTGTGCGCCTTTGGCTATCACACCTTGATCATCGGGGATAAAAAATGCCACTAAGTAAGGTGCAAATATAAATGCAATCGCCCCAATAAAAGACAAACCACATAATCCCCAAAGTACCGCCAACTTAGTAATTTGCGATGCTCGTTGCGGGTTACCTGCGCCCATATTCTGTCCAACTAAGGTCGACACAGCCATCGAGAGTCCCATAGCCGGGATCATCACCATCTGTAATATATTTGAACCAACACCATAAGAAGCAATGGTTTGAGTGCCAAAACTAGCCACTAAAAAAGACATGATAATCAAACCAAATGCACGCGCTGACAACTCCACAGAGCCTGGTGCACCTAAATAAAACGCTTGTTTGATATAACTGTAATCAGGAATGAAACTTGATAATTTTAGCTTAATACCATGGCGACCACGCATAAAAATAACAATGCCAGCAATGGCTGCCAAACTTTGTGTCACCAATGTAGCCAGCGCTGCCCCCATCACCCCAAGACCTGTAAAGCTGCCATAACCAAAAATAAATAATGGATCGAGTACAAAGTTTAGCAACACGGTTACGGAAACAATGATCAGTGGCACCTTGGTTTGGCCAATACCCCGCATTAAGGCTTGAAACATGGCATAAATAAATACAAATACCACACCCACAAATGACACATGCATAAATTTTAAAGCATCGTTATAAACGGCATCTTCAACACCCAGTAAATGTAAAAAGTAAGGAGATAGCAAATAACCGATAATTCCTAAACAAATGGCCGTCACAGTCACCATTAACACTGTTTGTGCGGCCACATGGTTTACTTTATCTTGCTGGCCAGCCCCCATATATTGCGCTGACAAAATAGCCCCCGCCATCGCAAGTCCAGAGCCAATCGCAATCACTAAAAAAGTCACTGGCATACTTACTGACACCGCTGCAACTTGTGCCGCCCCTAGACGACCAACCCAGAACGCATCGGTTAATTGATAGGCAGATTGTAAAATATTGATAAGAATAATAGGAACTGCAAGTTTTAACAGTGCTTTGCTAATAGAGCCAGACAGAAAAAGATGGTTGGTTTCGTTCATTGTATACCCTTGCTTTAAGCAGCAATTATAACTTATTTTCCTGACCTATTGATGAATAGCAATAAAAAAGAGTGCACTGTCAATCGATTTTAAACGTCAATTAAGTAAACCTTAATCTAAATCAAACAAACGCTGCGCCGTTTTATACGCTGTTATAAAGCTTGATCTAGAACAGTTTTTTATTTTTTTTTTGGCTGATAATAACGCCAATTCAAAAAGTAGTTCTCGGAGAACAGCATGAAAAAACAACTTAGCGCAGCGTTACTCACCTCACTTTTAATCGCATCTCCTTTCGCCAGTGCAAACTTAAGCGTTAATGTCGGTGCTATTAATGTTAACCCTGACAATAGCAGCTCAGCGATCAATGAAGATCCAAGTTTAGGCTTAAAAGGTAGCTCGGATACACAACTGGGTATTACAGTTGACTATGCATTTAACGATCAGTGGGTTCTAGAATTGGTTGCTGCAACACCCTTTTCTCATGAAGTTAATGGCACCGGTGGTTTAGCTGGCAATAAAATAGCTGATATTAAGCAATTACCGCCGTCACTAATCGCTCAGTACCACTTTTTAGAAAGTACTTCAGCATTTCGCCCATTCGTTGGTGTAGGTATTAACTACACAGTGTTTTTTGATGAGCAACCTTCTACAGCGCTAAAAACAGTACTGGGCACCAACGACGTTGAAGTAAAGCTTGATAACTCATTTGGTTTTGTAGCTCAAGCAGGCTTTAACTATATGCTAGATCAAAACTGGGGCGTACATGCGATGGTATCAATCATGGATATTGAAACCGATGCAACTGTTTATGCCGATGGTAAACAAGCTCTTACTTCAACAGTAAAAATTGATCCTGTAGTTGCCATGTTAGGGGTTAAATACGCTTTTTAAACATACTCTAAAAAGGCCTAACGACCTTTTATCAGTGTATGTAAATTCAACTGGGAAGATTTGTTATTTTTTTCTGCTCTAACATTTCTTTCCAGTGCATAATTTCCGTAGGTAATATAGGCACAATACCATCAAAGTTTACCGCCTCTAGCATTTCTTCTACGCTGACGACACCTCGCTTGCGCTTAAACACACCTCTTACATAGGCGATCGCATGCAAGCCACGCTCGGAATGAAATTTTTGCTCAATATAAAAATACTTATGATCCCAACCAACTAAGCGCGTGCTAATGGTATATCGTTGCATTGGCTTAATATCACGAATATAAGTGATGGCCGTGGCGTTAACGATAGGAAACCAACGTTTTTTCATAATCGTTTCAAGCAAGCCAACTCGCTCAGTCATCCAAGTGCGAGCTAAATCCATCATTGCTAAATAACGAGAGTTAGTAAGATGTAAATTAATATCACAATCACTTGGCAGCGCTTTGTAATCTATATCCACAGTGTCTAACAATGATTGATAATCACGGTTACGTTTGATTTTAAAAAATAATAATAAAAGACGAAAATATAAGTTCACAATAAAGGTCTTACCAGTTAACAATTTTGTGAGTGTAGCATAGCGTATTGCATTGGAGAATATTCTGCTCTACTCTGAAATTCTCTGATTATAAATAATAGTAGAAAAATGATGAAAAAATCAGTTTCTTATTTGAGTATGGTATTTGCATTGATGAGTACCAGCGCGATGGCCGACTTTAACTATCCAGGCGAAGGAGACGTACGTTATCCAACTGGGGTTGAAAAGCCGTTTCAATTTGGGTTTGCTTGGCAGCAACAAAATAGCAAGTTTACTATAGGTAAAAAAAGCTATGATATGCAATTACCTGAATCCTATTCCATTGCTATTACTTTAGCAAAAGACGACCAACAAGTGTGGGTGCAAGAATTTAATAATGGCTTTATTGAAGGATTCAGCTGGGAAATTGGCGAACACACAATCAAACTTGAAAAACGTCAATATAAAGGCGCGGTAAAAGGGGATTATGTTATCAGTTTAGATAACAAAGATTACTTTTTTGCCCGTAATAACATCAGTATCTTAATTAAGTTCACCGCTGAAGGTATCGATACTGTCGCTATTGACGGTGTAACCAAAGATATGGGTACTAAGCAATAGTACCCAATACTGTTGATTTGAGTCAGTTTACACTTTTACCGTTTTACGATTAATGCCGTAATCACGTAGCTTATTTGCAACTGCGGTATGACTTAACCCTAAACGCTTAGCCAATTGTCTCGAACTTGGGTAAGCAGGGTACAACTTACGTAATAATGTAGCCTCAAAACGCTTTACAGCTTGATCGAGCGAGCCCTCAAAATCAGACTCCAAGTACCCTAAATCATGGGTAAATGCAGGTAATTGTAAATGCTCAACACGTAGCTCGTTATCATCTAATAACGAGACCGCACGGTATATCGCATTTTCTAATTGGCGGACATTGCCCGGCCAAGGATAATCTTGTAAAAACGACAAACACTCTGCAGATAGTTCCGGAATTGCATGACCATTTTGCTGCGCATATTTTTGAATAAAATGTTCTGCAAGTGGCCCTACATCAGCTTTACGATCACGTAGTGGAGCAATTTCTAAAGTCAGTACATTGATCCGATAGTATAAATCTTCTCTAAACGTACCCTCTTGTACCATCGCGGGTAAATCTTTTTGCGTGGCGGCGATAATGCGTACATTTACTTTTACTTCGTTCTCATCGCCAACTTTGCGAAATGTGCCATCTTGTAAAAAGCGCAGTAACTTAGTTTGAAGTTGGGTAGACATTTCACCCACTTCATCTAAAAATACCGTGCCACCATCCGCTTGCTCTAACACGCCGCGTTTTGGCGCTGCATTTTCTTCATAACCGGCATAACCAAATAATTCAGACTCAGCAACATCATCAGGCAGTGAAGCGCACGATAAAGCGATAAAAGGTTTCACAGAACGATTAGATGCATAGTGACAAGCGCGTGCCAGTAACTCTTTGCCGGTACCGGTTTCACCAGTGATAAGTATCGGAGCTTCAAGTTGCGCCATTTTACGCGCTTCACGAACCACACGACGCATCGCAGTGCTAAAGTTGTGAATAGTTGCAAAGCTTTCTTGACCATAACGACGAAACGCACTTACCTGCTGACCTAAACGGCTTTGTGATTTAATGTTGATCACCGCACCGGCCAATACATCACCTTCATTGCCTTGTGGTACTGCGATTGGCAAGATATCCGCGATAAAATCTTCACCAGCCACCTCAACCCGGGTTGTTTGTCCCAGTACTTCTTTGCCTTCTAACCAACGGGTAAAGTTAAAGCCTTTCAATAGATTATTAATATTTGAACCAATAACTTCTTTTTCAGTTAACTGTAAGTCTTTACATGCAGCATCGTTGCAAAGCCTTACCCAACCTTTGGCATCAATTGAGATCACACCATCTGGTAGCGCACGCAACAATGTGTTGAGCTCATTATGCTCACGCTCAGAAGGTAAAAAAGCGGTGGTACGTACATCCTGTACACCATCAATTAATCGAATTGAGGGCATGATTTTTTGAAACTGCTCAAATTCAATCGGCGGAAAACTCACATACATACGACAGTTAATTGAATCAACTTCAATACCTTTTAAATCAACGCGATAGTTGACTAAAATATTGAGTATTTCTTGAGCAATACCGATGCGGTCTGCACAATGGATATCTAAACGCATTTCACCCTCAAAAAGAGAAAACCTACTATGTCGCAAATAATACGCTAACTACCCATCGCTGGGTAGTCTATTGTAAAGATTTTTGGACAAATGATACTAACCATTATTGCAAAGACTTTTTATGGCAACTGACTATAATTTAGTATGAATGATATTAGAAAAATTCAAATACTTGGCTAATATCATTTCCACAAAAAATCCGTATAATGAAAACGTATTAAAAAATGTAACTACAGTGATAACGAGGCTTGTTTGAAAATTAAAAAATATAAACTCTTTTCTATTCTCTGCTTAGCCCTAATTATCGCTGGCTGTAAGGTTGAAGACCCCTATGATACAGGCGAAACACAAGCCCAAAAGAGCGATGCACAACTGCGCGATGATTATTTAAAAAAAACGTTTAATGGTGTAATCACAATAACCGATCAGCAAGCTAATAGTGTGGCTGGCATCATGGTTGAGTTTGCAGGACAGCAGTATCAAACAAATGCCAGTGGGCAAATTAATTACTCAGGTATTACAACAGGTAACCATCGGTTAATGATCGCTGATGAAAGTTACTTCCCTGCTGTCGCTACAGTCAAAATTACTGCTGATAACACTCAGCAACAGCTGACCCTAACAGCTAAGAGTAGTAACTCGGTTAGCCTGCTATTTGCTGGCGATACTATGTTTGCACGACGCTTTTTAGATCCCTCTTTGGCAACTATGACGGCTGCGATCCCTGATGTCGCAGGGGCACTTATTCGTCCAGCAACAGCCAGTGAAAATGCTCAAGCATTAACACATTTTGTCGCACCATTTTTTCAAGCTGCTGATTTTTCATCAGTAAACTTAGAGACACCGATAACAAGTAGTCCTGAAGCAGCACATCCAACAAAAGAGTTTAGCTTTTTTTCATTACCTGAGACGCTAGATGGGATCAAAGCCATTGGTATTGATTACGTCGCACTAGGAAATAATCATGTGTATGACTTTTTAGAAGATGGCCTCAATGATACTTTGCTTGAAGTAGATAGCGCTGGCCTTGCTCACAGTGGCGCAGGGAAAAACATAGCCAGTGCTTACCAAGCAAAGTTCATGGATGTGGGAACACTCACGTTAGGACTTTTTTCAGCGACCTCCATTACAGGTAAAGAACATGCAATTACCTATGTTACCGATGCCACAAAAGGCGGTGCCGCAGATTTAACAGAAACAGAATTAGTCTCCAACTATCTTAATGATGCAGTGCAAAATAGTGATTATGTAATTGCCCAAATGCATGGTGGTGATGAATACACTTATCAACCCAGCGGTTACATTAAAGGCAGGTTTAATTCTTTATCCAAACAACAAACCAATTTATTAGTTGCTCATCATCCGCATATTGCCCAAGGCTTTGCAGTTTTTAATGGCGTACCTGCCATTTTAGGCTTAGGCAATTTTGTGTTTGACCAAGACCGCTTAGAAACGCTGCTTGGCGTTGCGGTGTTAGTAAATGTAGACAAAGATGCATCTCCTATGACGAAGCGCGCTTTTGCTTACCCTATTTATGTTGAAGGGTATCAGCCTAAATTTACCAATGGTTTTTTGAGTGATTATTTATTACGACGTCTGGCTGAGTTTTCTGATAATAACATTACCTTGATCCCACGAGATGGTTATGCCGATGTATTTTTCACCGCAGATCAAGCGACTGTTTCTCAGCACACGGAAACAGTTACAGTTACCCCAAATCAAAGCATTCTAGATTTACGCAACTTTGCTCCATCAACAAAAGCATTTTTATCTAAACTTGAAATCATTGACGGATCGCCAAGTGATGTCACTTTAGGGCGCGATTTAATGATTTTCGGTGACTTTGAAGATTGGGATAACGATGATGAACAACTAGAAGTTGCTCGTTGGGATCACACCGGCGACAGCGTAACGCCTTGCTTAAGTGGTGCTCGTTCAGGCGCGCAAGGCTTATGCTCTGCTCGCACCCAGTTTGATAACACGCCATCGCTGCTCCCATTTAGACAAACCATTCGTGCAATGGAATTACCTAATGATGATGGCTCAATTGATGTCTTCAAGGAGTTTAGTTTGTTTGGTTACAGTAAAGCTGAAAACGCCGGAAAACTAGACGCAAAAATAGTTTATACCACCGCTGAGGATGGCCTTGAATTTTCTACTCAATTGGTCGATATTGAACCGGCTGGTAACCATGACTGGCAAGCCTTAAACTATGACTTTTCACTGCCTTCTGACGACTTAACACTTGGCCCAGAAAAGTTACCACCGCGCGGTATTAAAGTTACCTTGCGTCACTTTGCGCCAAATAGTGGCGAAGCAAGCTTGGCGTTGGATGATATGGCAATGATTTCATGGCAACAAAAAGTAAACTTCACTGATACGATGTGGCGCACGGATAAAATCCATGGATTTGACTTTTTACGTTTAAATGCAACGTCTTCTGTTACGTTTAAACTAACGTATAGCACCTTTAATTAATCTCTATTCTATTTTGGAGCTAATCGTGGCTTTTAAACAACAGTTTTTTTTACTTAAACGCCAGCGTTCTTTTTGGCTTACTATTTGCCTGTTTATCATTGTGGTGATCTCAAATTCATTATCACTGTTTAATTCATCAAATGCCTTTTTCTATAGCCGTTTAGCAAATCTTACACAAAGCCAGCAAAGCAATGTTGTGATCATTGAAAGTGAGCATTTAAGTCGCGAACATAATGAACTAGTACAACAACTATTAAGCTATCAACCAAAAGCAGTATTGGTTTTTGCTAATGAACAACTAACAGTAAATAAAACCTTGACGGACATGGCACAAAACACTGTTTTTTACCCACACCCTAAAAATGACTACTGCCTACCACATATAAACGATTGGTCTGGCTACAATGTTGAATTAGCCGCTATGGCTGACAGCTCATGTCTGGCAATTTGGCCGACACTGTTTAACGACCTTGATAGTAGCAAAAGTGTATTGCTTAACTTCGCTTTAGCCCCTTCTGCACTGCCAAAGTTTTCAGCTGAACGGCTGATGACAATGGACATTATGGCCAGCCAGTTACAAAACAAAATCATTATTCTCGGTCAACATAATGCTGGTTTAGGGGTAAAACTTAATGCGCCTAAATTAACCCAGACATCAAACTATTTATTACTTACTGCTTATATTGCCGATACACTTGATAAGCAAAGCAGCATATCGCTACTGACACTATGGCAAAGCACCCTACTGCTGCTTAGTATTTCTTTACTACTGCTGTTCGCTTTTCAAAAATTATCAATTAGTTACAGTATCGTAATTGCAGTGCTAACAAGTATATGTTGGTTTGGCTTAGGGTATTTTATTTTAGTGTTTCAGCATTTATTTTTACCCGTTGGCCAGATGACCATTTTTACCTTTATTACACTAGTGTGGGTAATATTGGTTAGAAAACTCAACGAAGACAGGGAGCTCACTAGCCTAATTGGGAATATTCAACAGAAAATGGCTGGGCGCTATTTACCAAAGTCATTTATTTCTCAAAGCTCGCCTTGGGATGCGATTATTCGCTTGGTAACTCAACAACTTGCTTTGAATAAATCGATATTTTTAGCGCGTAAAGAAGGCGATCACCGACTAACCGAAATAAGAGCCGTCAATTGCCACCTTAGTGATATTAAAGAAATGCGCCGCGATTATAAGCGCGCGCCATATTCAGATGCTTTAAAAGAATTTGGTGTTGTGCCAATTTTGCGCCCATTTTTTAATGAGCTAAGTGACGGTGAGCTGCAATATATCGTACCATTGATCTATGCCGGTGATGTTCGTGGTTTTTGGGCAATGACAGTAATGCCTGATGCACAATTTAACAAACAAGCATTTGAGCGCAATGTAAATGCCTTTGCCGGACAAGTGGGTGAATTACTGTTCCATTATCGAATTATTGAATCACAAAATAATGCTAATGATAGCGCCCTATCTCAACTACTCACTTTGAAATTACAAGAACCGCTCAGCCAGCAAGTAAAAACGTCGATAGCGGAAATGGAACAAAAGCTAACGACCTTAGAGCATGTGTTTAATAATGTTCGCTCTGCGACTGTATTATTTAATTTATTTGGTCAAGTGGTGCAAATAAACAAATCGTTAGAAAAACTAGCTGCGCAGCATCAATTCTCTATTTTTGATATGACAGCATTGGATTTGCTCTGCTTAGTTACTGATTTAGATACTGAAACCGCGAAAGGTAAATTACGCTTTATCACCTTACAAAAAGGCGATATTTATCTTCAAGCTAAGCTTGATGAAAATACCTATATACTCAATGTTCGAGCAATGGATGCAAGTCATCTACAAAATGCATCTGGCGAGCCATTTCAGGTTTCAGGTATTTTATTTGAGTTTATTGATATTGCGTTTTTTATTGAGCAAATGCCCAACAGCAAACAACTGTGTGATTCATTATGCAAACAACAGCAATTTTACGCTCAAAACTTGATGGAGCCATCAACTAGTGGGTGATTTTATTTTACAATTGTTTCCAGCAGGTGGTGGCTTAGGTCAATCGGTGATCACCACTGTATGGATAGGCATTACTGTTGTTTGTTTGTTAAATTTACGATTTGGTTTTCCGCTTACTGGGCTTGTTGTGCCTGGTTATTTAGTGCCACTACTTATTGTTAGCCCAACCTCAGCCGCCGTTATCTTAATTGAAGCGGTAGTAGTGTATGGCTTAATGCTCTTTAGCGCTAAGTACGTAATGCAAAGATTTGGCTACGCCGAGATGTTTGGTCGTGACCGCTTTTTTGCCATTATCTTGATCAGTATTTTAGTGCGTGTAGTCATGGATACTTTGTTTTGGCCATTGATTGCTAACGTGCTCAGCGGTTGGGATATAACCTTTGATTATTCATCACAGCTTTATTCCCTGGGGTTAGTTATTATCGCCCTCACTGCCAACGTGATGTGGAATGGTGGCTTTAAGTACGGCATGAAAGTTACCATTGTTCAGCTACTAATTACTTTCTTATTAGTTCGTTTTGCACTCATGCCAATGACTAACTTTAGCATCGCCAATTTAGCAATTATGTATGAAGCGGTTGCCGCATCAATTATAGCGGCACCAAAAGCCTATATTATTTTGGTGATCACTGCGTTTATTGCGTCGCGTGCCAATATTAAATATGGCTGGGAATTTAATGGCATTATGCTACCCGCATTATTGGCGCTGCAGCTTATGCAGCCAACTAAATTGCTCACATCCTTTGCAGAAACAGCCATTATACTGATCATTGGTGCTTCGCTATTAAACTTTACGCGGTTACGTAATGCCAATATTGAAGGTGCAAGATTATTGCTATTTTTCTTCAATATCGGTTTTATCTATAAGTTATTTTTAAATTATTTTGTGGTGCACTACTACCCTGAAATAAAAGTTACCGATACCTTTGCTTTTGGTTATATGCTGTCTACGCTTTTAGCATTAAAAATATATCAAAAAAGCGCACTAGGCTTAGTGATCCGAGCCACCTTTCAAACTTCAATCCTAGGCGGTGCGTTAGCCATTGTGATCGGCTTTATTATCATGTTTATCCCTTCTTTATTTGTTACAACTGACATTAAAGAATTGCAAAGCACAAACAAAGTCAGCGCTCTTGGTCAACAGATCAGTGAATATAAAAGCTACCTTTATACGAGCAATAAAGGACAACTAGACATCAGCAGTTATCAAGCTAGTCAGGACAAAAATAACTTTAAACAAGCGATTTATGAAATTAATAAAGCCCCTAATTCAATAGAAAACTTACTGCTGAATAAACAGCGCTTAGCTAAACTTGATTTTCAATTGCAATTTGATGATAGTTATATTTACATTCGCGATGCTAGAAAAACCTCGCAACGCGGGTTATTTGTTATTTCTCGAAAACCAAGCGCAGATTTCATAGTCACGGTACCATTTCCCACTTCAGAAAGTTTAGCGAGCGACTCTGCGGGGCTTATATTTTCACACTTTGACAGTCGTGCCTTAGTATTTGGTACCAGTGCTACACCAACGACGGAATTAACTCATAATAATAAACAAAGTCCTTATTATTTAGCATTTATTGAAGCGCTGGGGCTTGAGCAACTATTTCAAGTACGGGAAGTTAACAATCGCACAAATCGTTTGTTAATCAAAACCCCTGTCGGCGCAACAAGTCAGTATTGGATTTACAATCAGTTACCAAGCTCACTCAGCCAACGTTTGATCCAACAGCTATTAGGACATCAAGAGACTTTTTTTGGTCAAGCAACCAATAGCTCTTTACCTGCAGCAAATTTTAATGGCCAGCTGTTTGAAGTGTTTTTAAATAGTGATAACTACACTACGTTATTAGCTAACATATCTCGTGATGAAAGTAATAACGAGGACAACGCAATTAGCTATGCAACGCAGAGCCTGAATGAAGTGATTGAGCTATTTGCTGACAACATTACCGCTAAAGGCAGTGGCGCTTATAAACCATTAACGGCAAATCAAGCCGCCTTGTGGGAATTTGAAATATTACACCCTCTATACCGTTTAAAAACTAAGCTGACGGATCAAGATGTAGATGAGAATATAATCAATCAACTAAATCAAATTAATGCCACAGCCAGACTAATGGGCTATCAGCTAACATTACTCAATAACGCGCAAGGTCGCTTTTTACTTATCGCCCCTTTCGTTGATGGGGCTGCAATAGCCTATGGTCAAGGTTTCTATGTCATCAATCTGACATCAAGTACCCAACTTAATATTGAAGTACCGCGACCATTATTTGAAAGTAATACCTTAAAGTTTGCCACTGAACTATTTGTAAATAGCCGGGCAGAGCATTTACTGATCGCCGGTGCCCATCCTTATGCGCATCCACAAGCGAATGTATTATTACCCAATAACGTTGATTCATTATTTAATGTGGTTCATCAAAGCTATTTACGGTTTGCACAAAATAATGCCATTTTAAACTTACAAATTCGTAGTCACAGTGCACCATCATGGATCAGACCCACCGCCCTAGCTTTTGAATATACGCAATCAAATAACGCCCACCAGCATCTTTTACAAACACTTAATCACAGTTTGCAAGATTTGGCTGTTGATTACCAAGTTGTGCAAGGCCAAACCGCGACAAGAGGTTTAGAGCTTGGTACGTCGCCGCAATCTGGCTATCAAATATTTGCTCCCCACAGCGAACTAGCAACCCTGTGGCTTGCATCTGATTTTAAACAGCAATTTTCTGTTAACCAGCAAAGTCTTTTACAACGCTTGCTCGCGATTTCAGCGCAACCAACAATTAAAGTAATGAATATAACCACATTATCGCCTGCCAATTGGCAAGCTGTAAGTTCACAGCAGCAAAGTCATTTTTTAAAAACGATTGAGCATTATGCCAGCACGCAACGCTTGACGGCACTGGCACAACTATGTAAACCATTCGCTAACTGTGAATTACAAACAATTGAATTTGAAGGCCGCCAAGAGTATGCCCTCGCGATCAGACAAAAAGGTAAGCTGTTGGCAATTTTTAATCCGATAACAAACCGTCTCACTGACCAAAACCGTTTTAACACTATGATGATTGAGGGATCGTATGCAATTTATTAAACGACTCTTAAAAATACTCATATTGCTCCTAATACTTACTGGGCTTAGTTTTGCGCTGTTTAGTTTTTATCTGTGGATACAGTCAGCTGAACCTATAACTAGCCGTTCGGATGAAGAGACACGCTCTAACGTTCAATGGCTAAGCACTGAAAAACCATTGATTTTTTCGTTTTCTAGCACTAGAACACACTCGATCCGAGTATTATCAAATGCGATATTTTCTGAACCACAGGATTTAGATAAACCGATAAACTATGCCATTGAATACGCATTCTTAAATGAAAAAAAACAAGTAATTAGTAGTCATGTCTATCACCATGCGTCAAAACTAACACCTCCCGACAATGAGCAACAAATAAAGCAAATTATTGAAAATCGGCAAGCTTTACAGGTCTCATCTGGGCAATCTTTTTATATCAGCCCAGAACAATTAAAGAACGTTACCAGCGTATCATTAAAGTTAATTAGCGAAGATAGCCAAGTTATGGGAGTTGTAGTGCGAGTCCATGCTAAAACACATAACGATAATGATGATAAATACAGCGCGTGGCTCAAGTTACCATTAGAGCGAAGAGAGCGAAGCAGCGCATATCACAGTATTGGGGTTAATGCGTTATCAACCACAGAAATAAACAATGCAGTTACCTATTCATGGCTAAAACTTGCTCCACAAGGTATTCCTGGGATCGACTTTAAAGCCGACATTTTATATGAAACGCTGCCCTACAATGTTGTTACTTATGACTTTGCGCAGCAACAACTTAATTTAAATGACTATTACACCGATGCGACACTGTGTGCGAGCATTGAACTAAAACAGCCAGATTCGCTTATTTTCAGTCTGGACAAATCAGCTGAAATCAATTTAACTTGGTATGATTTAAGTCAGTTTATTGCACCACATACTGTGCTTTATCGCGCAATTACAGCGCAGCCACTGAGCTTTATTACCGAGCCATTAGATATTGGTTTAGTAACTATATGCAGCACCGAGCCACTGTTAAGTAATTGGTCTTTTAGCTCACTACAACCGTTAACGACCGCACAAGATGGTTACTATCAAATAAGTAACTTATTAAATGCTCGCTTCACACTTGAAGGAAGTAGCGATATTAACATCGATCTCAGATCATCTAGTCGAGGTCATGCTACTGTGATTGTTTATGATCAAAATAATCAGCCAATTGATACCTTTACTATTTCTTATGACGATGAATTATCTGAATTTGATCGAGTTATTCTAGATTCCACACAACGAGAAAAAATCCCTAAAGCAAATAGCTTTTATTTACGTCTTAACGAACGTGCAGCGGCATTGGTAATTACAACTGAGCAACCGACTCTTGTACGTGTCAAATCACGTAATAGCCAGTTTAACTATCAACGTACGGTATGCCATACGAAATGTATTGAAGATCCAAACTTTCATGATATTGCCGCTTGGTATGAGCAACAAGCTGATAACCATTACGACTTTACTGAACAAGATAGTTACGTCAATATCCGAGTTTTCCAAGAGCCACCAGAGATCCTAATTAAAGACAGTTTCTATCAATCAAGAGAGCTGTTTAAACAATTACCGATCTCTAATGTCGCATTGGTCAATAGCCCAACAAAATATTTTACCCCAGTTACTGAGCCCAGCCCTTATAACTTTGCACCATTGCAAAATAAGCATCTGCTGCAAGCGGCGACTAATGCGCCAAGTACAGATCCAGGCAGTGTGGTTTATCAACTAAACAACAAAACAGCCAGAGAAGTAAATTTAGTAGACACTGACTTTGAACAACTGGCAAGTATTGAAAAAAATGCCCAACAAATTTATCAAAACTGGCAAGGGCAACGCCCGTGGCTTAAACAACGGTTGTATAAACTTACGGCAAATACGCCACTAAAATTAGCATATCCAACGCAACGCCCGTACAGTGTGGTATTAAAAGCGTACAGCCATTATGCTGAGCAGAGCATTATCCTCGATATTGCTCAACGTGCTAAATACCAAAGTGGCTTAACCCATGATTATAGTATTGCAAACAAGCGCTATGGACTTCAGCCGAGCCGCTTAAGTGATGCCTTTTTGATCCATCCAAAAGACAGTCAACTATTTGCTTACCCGGCAATTACTCAACAGCTCAATGCTGATGTTCGTGCGCTCAACAGTTTAACCATTACAAGCAATAAAACCGTCTGGATCGCAGTATTAGAAGAGTACGCTAACGAAGAAGTAAAAATAAGGTGGTGGAATGATGATGCAAGCTAAACGGTTACTTGCGATAATATTACTGTTATTAACTAGCGCAAGTTACGCTAGTTCGTCATCACAAAATGGTGCCTATGCGGTTACAAAAGCCCAACTAGCGCAATGGCTGAACACGCAAACAAACTTGGCGCAAGGCAACGAACTAACATCAGCGTTAACTTTAGTAACGAAAGATGAACACGTTATAGCAGGAGAAATAAAATACCAGTCGAGTGGCAGTCAGTGTATTGCCTATGCTCCGCACCGCTATTTTGACAAACACAGCTACCCTATTGCGATGGCTCTATTTACTGAATGCCAGGTTTTCTTAGCCAATACCATACATCGCAATACACTTGCAGCTGATGGACAAAAAAGTGATCTAGGTAAATACCACTACAGTGTTACCAATGCGTTTATTCAAAGCTACGCCAACACAGTCGATCAGTTCGTTATTTATCAGATACACGGCTTTGATCCAAAAAAACGACACACTAAAAAAGCACGCAATAGTGATGTAATAATCAGTCATGGTGCCAAGCCAGCTACAGCTAAATTACAGCAAATAAGCCAGTGTTTAACTGACAAATTACAACTTGCCAGTTATGTATATCCGTTAGAAGTTACAGAGCTTGGCGGCACAAAAAATATTTTAAATAAAATTCTGCCAAGCAATGGCGAATTTTTCCATATTGAATTAAGTGATATATTACGCGCGCAACTTGTTCAACAGCCTACTTTGATGAGTCAATTTAAAATATGCATTACGCTATAACTGCTATTATTTTCAGCCTATTGCTTACTTTGAGCCCACACGGCTTAGCCAGTAATGACAATATTTTGAGTTCGCCTATGTGGCTAAATGTGACACCTAACGTGCATTTAGATAAATCTCAGCAAGCGATGTATTTTGAAGCTAAACAAAGTCGTTATCTTTGGCTGGCAAAAGGTCAATGGCTGGAGCTGGATAGTACAACATTTAATTCGTTTATTTACAGCTCGGGGACCAGTCACCTTGCCCAGCAGAGACTCAATGTGAGTCGCGATTTTATCTGTGAACAAGCCAAGTGTCAGTTACCGATTGCATCATATAACCGCATTTTAAAAATCACCAATCACCTTGATGAAGGTGTAACCTTAACGGCAATGGTCGGTGAAACAAACCGTCACCGTGATAGCTTCCGTCGCGCCGTAAAGCTACCACGAGCGGTAACTCGTTTACAATATGGTCAAAATATTGAGCATTATTATCACTTTAAAGCGGGCGAAAAAGTAAAACTGTACTTTCAACACGCTAAAAAATTAAAACTAACTGTGCGCAAAGATTTACTAAATAAAGATATTAACGGCAAAGTCTATACCTATGTAAATGAGCAACCGATCAGTGTGCTCGGTGTTATTGCCAGTCGCGCCAGCGAGTATAGTGACCAACACATTGGTTTGGCCAATACCGATTACTTAGCAATAGATAAAGGTGAATACCTAACTATACGTAGTGAAACAGACGCTTATATTAAACTTGAGCAAAATCACAGAGCAATTTTTGATGATCAAGCAATAGATAAGCAACAAGAACGTTTGTTTCAACCATATTGGGTTAATAATTTAGACAACACGCTGCGTGCTATCTACTCGCAACACGACTTATCACAGCTAAACAATTCACCTTATCAAAGTGGTGAATTACTTTCGCAACGTCGTTATCAAGATTTACTTAGCACAATTTCATCTCGCGATTTTCTTGTTCCGAAGTCGCAGGATAAAGTGTACTTTAATAGTCAATTTAAGCAGTTTGATAGCTTTAGCGGACTGCGGATGGTTGATGATACTGGCTACCCTGTACTATCAGAGCACTATGCGCAAATACATCAATTAGGCCAGCAACAGCATCAATTTTCTCTAAACAATAAACAGCGCGTGAGAACGACGATAACACTGCATGCGCGCAGCAGTGTCGATAGCCAATTGTTAGTTCGCAGTGGTAACTTAAAATGGCATTTAACCTTGCTAAAAAGCGAAAATTTTGCCGCTTTTGAGTTAAACGTGCCTTTAACAACAACTCAATTAAGCATTCAGAATCTTCAGCAACAGCGCCAACCAATTGAATACGTAATGCAAAGTGATCAATTACTAGATTTACCAAATAATGAATTGCTCTATGCACAAGCAGGTACGCTAAAAGAAAAAAGTAATCTTATTCATAACTTATTGGCCCAGCAAATTAGCCAAATCGGTGATGAGTTTACTGCCGCACTGCTCCCTTATAAACCACTGAAAACAAAAACTGCGGCAATAACTTCCACTGATACTATGCATTGGCAACATCAACTCGGTGAAGCTGAGTATTTAATGGCAGAGCATCCACTTCAGGCACTGCAATTAATTAAAAAATTAGTCAACGTGCCCAATACAGATATTGCAATTAAAGCGTGGCAATTGCGTCTCACTATTTTGATGGCGCAAGGGCGCGACGCTTTAGCCAAAAGCTACCTTGAAGGGCTCTACAAAAGCAGCCAAGAAGTGGCTATCAAATCCTATGCTGGCAATCAGTTGATACAACAATATCAAGCATTAGAGCAAGACTATAAACTGCAAGGTTTATGTGCCAATGCTTTAGATTTATTAGCGCCATGTAGGAACATTTTGATTGCGCTTGCAATCAAACAACAAAAAAACTTACTCGCATTGTGGTTAAGTCATGACTTACCTAATCAAGCGGCATTGCAAACAAGCTTTGCAAAATTAAATTGGCGCGATTACAGCGAAGCAGATATTCAACAGCCCAGCTACGAACTTGATTACCCAGGCACGCAAACGCTTGCCAGCCCAACGGGGTTAATACAAGCACTGGTGGTTAATAAAAGCCAAGCGGTAACATTCAAAGCGCAAAGCCAACCACTCACAATTGCCCTAAGAGCGCGCAGTACCAGTGTTCAAAATGGTCAATATAAAATGAGCTGGTTGTTTGCACAACAGACATCGCAATCATCAAAATCAGCGCAACACACTGTACTGCCAATTTTTTCTGATATTAACTCGCAAACCCTATTACGCAATGATGCTCAACCGCTGTCGATCTCCAGTGACGCGTTGATCACATTACAAGCTGGTGAGTCAGTTCGCTTATATAGTGATCAACAAACATTTATTTCCTATAAAATACTCTCGCAGCCATTGACGACGACGTATAATTATCAAAATATGGCAACCCGCTATTTTTGGCAAACACCATTTATGGCGTTGCTATATGACACCGATATCAACATGCAGACGTTATTGAATAATACCTTATTTAAGTTAGCGGATAAAACGCTAACCACCAATGAGTACACGCAAGTTTTAGCGAAAGTAAATGCCCTGAGCTTACCTCCACAACTCGCGCAGTTATTTTCACGTATACAAAGTTATGGCCAGTGGGTTCCTCTACAAGACTATACTGACTTTGCTGGCACGCAACTCATTGCTGTGGATTCTCAAGATGAGAGTAGCTATAGCGACCAATTACTGCGTACCAGTAGCCAAGGCGGTTTTACGCAAGGATTAGTCTTACGCCCACATCATGATTTACATATTGACTTGAGCCAAACCCGCTCAGAACAAATTCGTTTAAACTTTCATTTTTCGGTCGCAGAGTTATCTGCAGCGGCTGACTTATCCCAAGGGAATGTCGCGAACGTTGCAATAAAATTAGCCACATCGGAAAAAGTTTGGTCAATACAACCTGATAAACCAACTGCATTTGGTTTTAATAAAACTGAGCTAACCGAAAATGTGCTCTCGTTGCAATGGCTTAATCCTTATTTATCACAAATGATGACAATCAGCGCACAAGAGTACCGTAATGGTCGCTGGTATGACTTACCGCTTAGCAATAACTTGTTATTTTACACTGTTCTGCCAGAGCGGCATTTAATCGCACAATTACCAGCCGATCGCTTAGTTAAGCTCGAGCAAATGCTCCCAAGCAGTATTGTTGGTGAATTTGAACAACGCCTTGAACGCAGCTTTTTCCACCCAGCAGGTAAAATAGAAGTCAGCACCGACAGCATCAAGCACGTTCGCTTATATACTTGGCAATTGAGTGAAAGCAATCATAAAATATCTAATTTTGAAGCCGAGCAAAACAGCTTCGCAAACACCGTAATTTACCAACTGCCCGTTGCTCAGCGTGCCCTGCAAACTGAGGTCGCACAGTTTCATCCAGACGACTTAAGCTGGCAAGCATTTATTAATTATGACCGCCGAGGTATTTTTGAATCTAGCGAAAACGTCCCTATTCGTCATAGTATGGATGTTGGCGCTAGGTTTCGATTAAGTGACGATGAGAATTGGTATCGTCTTGATCTTACTTACTCTTTGAGCGAACAAGATAGCGAACTATTTTCGATTGATGGCTATCATTCTTGGCAAGATCATGACAGTCCTTGGTACGTCGACAGCGCCTTGCAAACCACATGGCAACCAAGTCAAGCAGACACTGACAGCCAATATGCATTTAATACCTATGTGCAGATTGGTCAGATCTGGCGCATTGATGAAAGTCATCGTCATCAATGGCAAATAAGTCCATTCTACAGCTACAGCAGTGCTAATATTGAAGACTTTTTATTTGATCCTAAACTCAATTCAGACATTTATAATTTTTATCGCGAAGATCACCCGCATGGTTGGCGAGGCGAATATCAATATCGCTATCAACCGTGGGTTGATAGTTACTTTAATTTTCTCGCCGGCAGCACGTCCAATGCCGATTGGACAAGCCTAGATATTTTGCGTTTTGGCGCATCTTGGCATCAATATTATCAAGGGCAAATCTTCCAAGCCGGATTAACCAGTTACTATAAGTTTGCTGATAAACATCGCCCTAATAGCACATGGCAATACATCACCAGTGTAGGTTGGCGAAAACAGCTGCCATTAGGTAACTTTTCACAAGGGTGGATCAAAGTACGTTGGGACCAAGATTGGTTTAGAAATGACCATAACATCAGTCTCGAGTTTTCGACTGGCAATATAGCTGACACCGGTTTTGGTGTTTTCTCTCACGACGAAATTA
Organism: Pseudoalteromonas sp. SR44-8; assembly: GCF_014163635.1. Taxonomy (NCBI): domain Bacteria; kingdom Pseudomonadati; phylum Pseudomonadota; class Gammaproteobacteria; order Alteromonadales; family Pseudoalteromonadaceae; genus Pseudoalteromonas; species Pseudoalteromonas sp. SR44-8. The sequence continues at coordinate 64,555 of NZ_JACJDS010000007.1, read as the reverse complement.
TTTTTGAGTCACTGCAACTCAATCACTTTTTAGAGCAGAATTAATATGGCAAACACCAAGAAAGTTACTCCCTCTAGCGAATTAAAAGATCGCTTAGAACATCTATTGTTTGCTGATATTGCTAATTTTTGGCTGGACCTTTATCGCCAAAAATACCGTCAACTTGTTGATGAACTAGCGCAGTGGGAATTGCTGCAAAATATGCCCGATGGCGAAGATCAGGATATTTGGCTATTGCGCCAAGCAATTGCTTTTTTACGTCATCGCGTAGAACATAAACAGCAAAGTTTACAAAAGTTGGATGCCGGTTATCTGCTTTTTATTGAAAGACTCAGTCATGCAGAAATCAGCGCCGAACGTGAATTCCATATTTTAGATTACGCTCAGCAACTAGGCGCCACGTCTGAACAATTACGCCAAGATAAACTTGCCTTTAATCGTTGGTTTGACGAAGGTGCTGTGATCAACCGTTACCAAGATATAGTCGCTGATATTGAACAAACTCTTAAATTTTTAATTGGAAAGCTTGGCGACTTAAGTAATCGCTATTTAAAAAAATCTTCAAACGATATAGCAAAAGCGTGGCAAACTCTGGACTTAGAGAGCTTCTTTTTACAATTATTAACCAAGACCGATAATGAACATGTAAGAAATGCGCTATACCGTGCCTTGGCGAATCAAGTACAACTGATGCATAACCATGATGGCGATCCAGAGCTAAGTGCAAATTTAATTGAAACCTTAGTATTAGCATTAGAAGAGGTGAATACACCGCATTTAGCCCGTTTGGATATATTAGAAATTTTGATCCATCAACGGCCAACCTACATTCGTGCATTTATGCAGCAGCTGATCCAACAAACTGATCAGTGCCAACTTAATGCTGAAGAACGGTTATTTATTTTAGCTGCGTTACCAAAAATTTTAACCAGCCAGAACACATTGAGCCACTTATGTGAAAACCTGTTAATGCAGTTAGCCGAACACAGTTATCCACGAGTAAGGCAAAGTGTCATAGAGCAAGCTGGTAATTTTTCTATCAGTTTTTTACAAAATTTATTAACCGAACGATTAAAAATAGAAACCGTTGATGCCGTGCGCTTTACGTTAGTTAAACAACTAAGTAGCGCGCGTATAGATACTGACAACTTTACATTCAAACTCTGGTGGCAACTATTAAGTGGTAATGAAAGCTTTGCCATTAAACGTTTAACGTTAGAGCTCACAGCTCGTATGATGCTCAATCAACAATTAGAGACAAACCAACCAAATAGCGTTTTCACAACTTATATCAATTGTTTAAATGAACGATTGCAGAGCGAGCCGGTGCTGGCTATTCGCCGTTTTATCAGCCGTACCAGAGAGCAATTAGTTGCATTTGAGCATCAAAATTTAATGGCTGAGTTAGAGCAAGTATTACCAAACTCTGCAACCCTATCTCAGCTCGATAAAGAATTAGATGAAGAGTTACTTGGTCGCTTACTCAGTCGTAAAGCTCAGCAAAGCGAAGGCTACAATGTTAGTAAAAATAAATTAACATGGCAGATCCGCAGTGGTTATCGTTATGCGTTTAGGTTGTGGCGTTTTATACATGAATGGCGCAACCCAAGCACAGACAAACGCCAAAGCTTTAATCATAGCAAAGCCCGAAAACCATCTGCCTTTATGCATGTTCCTAGTTGCTCTGTAGCGGAGATAAGCACTACCAATGTTCCTGGCGAACCGTTATTTGATACTGATGAATACTCAGCGCGGCCACATTTACCGTTACCTGATTTCTTACTCTCGGTACTGAGCCAAGACAATTTAAAACAGCCAGCAAAAACCTATACGCCAGATGGTATTTTATTAGTTACCCCGCCAAAGTCATTATTTCAGCGAATTAGCAGTTATATTTGGCTAAGTATTAATATTGATAGTTTAGATACGCAACGTAAAGGTAACGAAATAGAGCAAAACAATTACCTGAAAGCACTCAATAAGCACGGTTTTAGTTTTGAATTTAAAGCCTATGGTGAACAACTCGGTTGTACGTTTGATGTAGAGCCAAATATTAGTAAGCTTTATAACAAGCTAAGTTTTTCTCCACTACTGGTAAATATTTGGCTGAATTTTAAAGAGTATCTTTACTCAATCTATCAAAACAGTATTGGTCAGCTTATCTTTTTTGTAGTTGGTTTTATGGTTTATTTTTGGGGACGTCATATTCGCATAAGCCGACGTATAAAAACCGACCGTCAAGCAATTCCAGTCAGTATTGGTGGTTGGGGCACCCGAGGTAAATCTGGCACTGAACGCTTAAAAGCCGCGCTGTTCAGCAGTCTTGCGTTAAAAGTAATAACGAAAACAACGGGCTGCGAAGCAACCCTTATTTATGCTCGCTCCAATGGTGAACAATTTGAAGTGCCTTTATTCCGCCCATTTGATAAAGCCAGTATTTGGGAGCAAAGTGATGTTTTACATTTTGCTAAAAATGTCAAAGCAGATGTCTTTTTATGGGAGTGCATGGGCTTAACACCTCGCTACGTCAAAATACTCAGGCAGTGGATGCAAGATAACTTTTCAACTATTACCAATGCCTATCCTGATCATGAAGATATATTAGGACCAACAGGTATTGATGTGGCTAAAGAAATGGCAAACTTTATCGCCCCCAAAAGTCAGGTTTTTACTAGCGAACAAACCATGTTCCCTATTTTAGATAAAGACGCTACACAAAAAAGCAGTACCTTAATTCAGGCACATTGGGGCGATGGTTATCAAATCACACCCGACATTAGAGCACTTTACCCATATGAAGAGCACCCGGATAATATTGCTTTAGTATGTAAGATGGCAGCCTACATTGGCCTGGAAAAAGACTTTGTATTTAAAGAAACAGCACAGCGTATAGTACCTGACATTGGTGTTTTACAACACTTTAGCCCTGTACCTTTTACACATTTTAGCATGTCATTCGTTAATAGTATGTCAGCCAATGAACGCTTAGCGACCATAGAGAACTGGCGACGCTTAGATTTATTTGGCCTAAGCAAGGATCCAAGTAAACAAACCATCGCCTTGATTAACAACCGAAATGACCGTGTAGCACGTTCAAAAGTGTTTGCCCAGATGCTCGTCGAAGATTTACCGTTTGATAAAATGGTTGTCATTGGTACCAATGTTGATGGCTTTTATAGCTATTACTTGCACGCTTTTGCTGAGCGCTTTGAACGAATAATTAGTAATAATGATTTACAGGAATTAGAATTGTTGTGCTCTCAGCTACACTGCATTAAAGAAGCAGATACAGTTGCCGAAATAATGAATAAAGCACTTGAAGGTAGCTACCAGGCAAAAGAATTTACCGCCTTGAATAATGCAGAGCAATTTACTGATTGGCTCAATGGACAGGCACAAACATTAAGTGAACAGCAGCGGATAAGTTTGCAAGATGTTTTTAATCACTATTTAAGCTATCAACAGATGCGGCCTTTGTTGAGTGATTTAAAAAAGAATCAACATAATTTACAAACAATATTATTGGAATTAGTCAAAAGTAAATGCATATTAATTACTAACTCCAAGGTCACCCCCGATCAATTAACGATCATGCTAACTGCACTTGCGAGGCCTCACTGTCACCAAGTCATCATTGGTATGCAAAACATTAAAGGAGCTGGCTTAGGCTATGTTTATGGCTGGCAACAATGGCAAAAGATTTACGATAGCATAAGTATGCTTTTAGATAACAATTGCTCAGCTGAACAGTTTAAAAAAACCTTAACGCGCTTATCACTGATCAGTACATTTAGTCAGCTTGAGCATGCTTATTTAAGCAGTGCGTTATTAGAGATAAAAAAAATGCATCATGCGCAAAATGAATACAGCCAAGCAGAGCTTGTGCATATTAATGAACGTTTGAATAAACATCAGCAACAGCTAGACAATAAAACCGACAGCCAGCAACAAGGCCCATTAAAAAGATTTGCCATACAAGTGGCTGAATCATTTTTAGATGCTGGGGCTGCTGTTAAACGCAAAAAAATTGCCAACCAAGTTTATAAAGATATCGCAACCCAGCGTATTACTCTTGAAAAAGCTATTACGGTCTTAGGAAAGCTAAATCGCAATCAAAAGCCCGGCTGGTTAACATTTTCAAATAAAGATAATAGCTAAGTTAATCATACCGTAAAAACCTACAAAGCCTTAATTACTAATTAAGGCATACCGACCTAAACAAATGTATTAACTTAATTTTCAGCTAAAATTTTAGTTATAAAAAAAGTAAAATATTTTCAAAGTAATTACATTCAGCAAGTCACTGTTTGCAAATGAATTATTTAAAAAAGACAAATAAAGCAGTGAATTATTGCGAAAACGCTCATGTTCAACATTTGACCGAACCCAATATTTATAGCAAAATAGTACCATAAATTGTTAATAAAAATGTTAACAAAAACAAAATGAATTACTTGGTAGGAAAAGTACTATGAAAAACTCATTGTTTAAGCTTGCAACATTACCTTTATTGATCGCTTCAGGCTTTGCAGCAGCATCAACGAACCTAGTAGCAAATGGTTCTTTTGAAAACACTGCAACAATTTCTGGAACATGGGGATTATTAAATCAAGTCTCAGGTTGGCAACGTTCAAACAATGCTAAGTTTGAAATCCAAACCAATAAGCTTGGCCTTATCAAAGCTCAAGATGGCAGCCAGTATTTAGAGTTAGATTCGACAGCTAATTATAGCGTTTCGCAAACATTGAATACTGATGTTGATCATAACTATGAAGTAAGCTTTTATTATTCAGCACGTGTAAGTGGCGATGCAAATACTAATAAAGCAGAAGTATATTGGGATGGTGAGTTACTCGATACGTTAAATTCAACCACCAAAGACTGGCAAAAGTTTACGTACACTGTAAAAGCAAGTTCAGCAGCAACCGAACTTAAATTTATCGGCGCAGGTAAATCTGATTCATTAGGTGCGTTTATTGATGATGTTAAAGTAACTAGCCAATGTGCATCTGGCTTATACGGTATTAATAACTTCGGTACGAATGAAGAAGGATTTGTTTACTTTTTCAATACTGACACAAACACATACTCTAAAGTAACGGGTTTAAGTAACACGGCATCAAATATTGCATCACATAATGGTGTTTTATATTTCATGGAGCAATTAGATAGCTCGACTAAAGTCTCGCAAATTTTATCACTTGACCTTGCTACGAATGAGCAGGCATTGGTTACATCTGCAACTTCGTACCCGATTTACCGCTCTGCAATGAACGCTGATGGCACAACATTACGTACCACAAGCAAAACATACATGTACGATTTTGACCTAGCTACAGGTGATAAAACAGTACTTGGTAAATTAACTTTCCCTGGTGATTCGTTCGCTGATGGTGATATTGCTTATTCAGCTGATAATAATGTTCTTTACGTTCTTACCGGTAAAGCACTTTATACTATTGACCAAGGTTCAATGGAGTTGTCTTTAATTGGTGAGCATGGTGTTGATCAAGCATCTGGTATCGCAATTGCTGCAGATGGCACAATTTATGTTTCAGGACGTGTAAAAGGCGAGAACGCTAAAATTTACCGATTAGATCAAAATACTGCGGCGGCAACATTCATTATGGATGGCCCTTCACATGTTAATGATTTAACGTTTGTTGATAGTAACTACTGTAACTAATTTACACTGTTAATAAGTCTTTATTTAAAGGCCGAGTAATTTATTACTCGGCCTTTAGTATTTGTTACACAATGCCACCTTATTTACCCGCTATACAAAAAATGAGCAAGTGTCATTTCATTACGCTTATTACCGCAAAGCCCCTTAGTGCCTTACGCTGACGCTTTAAAGCCATCAGTAATCTAACTATCGCAAGCACTTCCCCTGCACTGCCCGTGTATGTATACTTAGGCGCAATTGTAGCTAGGATAAGGGTGTGACTCTTACCCACTAAGCAATCTTAGTGAGCAAACCATTACCTTAGCTGCATTAAAAATAATATTCATGGCCACCCGTTCTGTTTGTGTTGAAAGCACATGAACGACCAAAGCAAAAAATATAAGGCCGCAATAATTAACGTTGAGTTAGGAAGTAAATATGAGTTCATTACCTAAAGCAGGTGATTTTTTAGGGCATCCTAAAGGATTATTTCTGTTGTTCGGCACAGAAATGTGGGAACGATTTGGTTATTACGGCATGCGTGCCATTTTAGTACTTTATCTTGTTGCTATTGTCCAAGACGGTGGTTTTGGTTGGAGTAATGCAGACGCACTAAGCCTTTATGGTACGTTCACAATGGCGGTTTATATCACTCCATTATTTGGTGGTTGGTTAGCTGATAACGTACTTGGTCAACGAAAAGCTATTATCATCGGCGGTCTACTAATGGCTGCTGGCCATTTTACTATGGGTATCCCCCACGATATGTTAGCCGGCCAACAGGAAAACGTATTTTATATCGGTCTTGCTTTATTATGTATGGGTAACGGTTTATTTAAACCTAACATCTCAACTATGGTTGGCGACTTGTATAAAGAGGGTGATCAACGTCGTGATGGCGCCTTCACAATCTTCTATATGGGTATCAACTTAGGTGGTGCGCTTGGGCCACTTGTTGCGGGTTTCGCAGCTGCATCTATGGGTTGGCAATATGGCTTCGTTGTTGCTGGTATTGGTATGCTAATTTCGGTAGCGATGCAAGTAGTACTTAGTAATAAGTACTTAGGTGATATTGGTGTTGTTCCTGCCGCTAAATTAGCGCAATCACAATCAACTTCAAATACCAAAGAGCCGCTCACAAAAGTGGAAACTGACCGTATAAAAGTTATTTTCACTATGAGTGTATTTAGTATCATATTTTGGATGGGTTTTGAGCAAGCCGGTGGCTTGATGAATTTATTCGCTAATGATTACACTGATCGTATGTTGTTCAACTTTGAAATTCCAGCGTCTTGGTTCCAATCATTAAACTCAATCTTCATCATTATTTTTGCGCCTATGGTTGCCATAGTATGGTTGAAACTTGATAAACGAGAGCCTAATTCTCCAGTTAAATTTGCCATTGCGTTGATATTCTTAGCGCTTGGCTTTATCACTATGATTTTAGCACTTATGACCCAAGGTCAAGGTGAGCCACTACAGATCAGCATGATGTGGTTAGTATTATTTTACTTATTCCATACCTTGGGTGAATTATGTTTATCGCCGATCGGCTTATCAATGGTGAGTAAACTAGCACCACTGCGTTTAGCATCAATGCTAATGGGAATTTGGTTCCTATGTACTGCTGTTGCGAATAAGATTGCTGGTTTCGTAGGTTCATTCTTAGGTGAAGGCGAAGAAGCGCTTGATAACGCATTGGGCATTTTTATTGGTTTAGGCGCGACTGCTGTTCTCTCTGCTGTGATCATGTACTTACTAAGCGACAAGCTTGTTAAATGGATGCACGGTGCTGAAGGTCAACACGAGCCACAAACACAAGAGCACATTTTAGCTGAAGAGCTTGAAGTAGTTGCTGAAAAACCGTAACGTTGTGTTTATTATCTCCCCACAAGCTATGCCGCTTGTGGGGATTTTAGTTGCTCTATTTATATCGCCATGATTAATTCCTGCCAACCAAACGTCGATTTAAGTTACGATATTAATAAGGCTGACTTCAAAGCGCGTAACAAAAGATTATAAATTACTTTTCAACAGCTTCATTAAACACATCTGATAGGCCACCACGCACGTTCAACGAAACGCTGTAGCACTGCTAGCAAAATGCCCCAGCCATTACTAGTAACCTTAGCTTAGCGCAGAAGAGTTAGTTTTTTAACAAATACGGCTCTAGCGTAAACAATTTATTACACCACGTATATTTAATAAGGGGGGAATAGTTCCTTTATTTGATTATTTACCCCCTTAAATAAGAATAAATTAATTTTATTTATCAACAAGTTAACAAAAGTTTAAGTTGCTTAATACAAGACCTTTCAATACAAATCTCAAAACCAAGCATTAATGCTTATGCATTTTAAAATGATCGTCCCATTTAATTTACAAAGAGCCGTTTGCCTAAATAGCTATCGGCTCTTCCCCTGCTGCCAATTATGGTTAATTATCTGCGCATCAGACACAACAAGACGCAGTGTTTATTGCGGGAGAATTATAATGAGTGAAGTAACTAACCCTTTAGGTTTGGTAGGTATCGAGTTTACTGAATACGCTACACCTGATGCAGATTATATGGATAAAGTATTTACCGATTTTGGTTTTTCAAAGCTCAAAACATTTAAAGGTAAAGACATTGTTTATTACAACCAAAACGATATTCACTTTTTACTAAATAATGAACGTGATGGTTTCTCTGCAGAGTTTGCAAAAAGTCATGGTCCTGCAATTTGTTCTATGGGTTGGCGTGTAGAGAATGCTCAACAGGCATTTGACACCGCAGTAGCGCGTGGTGCAAAACCCGCGACTGATTCAACTCATAAAGACCTACCATACCCGGCAATTTACGGTATTGGTGACAGCTTAATTTATTTTATTGAGCAATTTGGTGACAAAGGTTCAATCTATGAGCAAGACTTTGAAGACTTAAGCGAACAAAACATTGTTGATGATAAAGGCTTTATTCGCATCGACCATTTAACTAATAACGTTTATAAAGGCACTATGGAAACATGGGCTAACTTTTATAAAGACGTCTTTGGTTTTACTGAGGTTCGTTACTTTGATATCAAAGGCCAAAAAACAGCCTTGATCTCTTATGCTCTTAAATCACCGTGCGGCACCTTCTCGATTCCAATCAATGAAGGTAAAGGCAACGATAACAACCAAATCGATGAATACCTTGGTGAATACAATGGCCCAGGCGTGCAGCATTTAGCATTCTTAACAGATGACCTAGTAAGCTCACTAGATAAGCTTGATAAATCAACCATTGCCACGCTTGATATTATCCCTGAATACTACGATACAATTTTCGATCGTGTACCTTGGGTTGCAGAAGATAAAGAAAAGATCCGTGAACATCAGATCTTAGTCGATAGCCAAAGTGAAAATTGCTACTTATTGCAAATTTTCTCGAAAAACTTATTTGGCCCAATCTTTATCGAGATGATCCAACGTGTTGATGACGGCGGTTTTGGTGAAGGTAACTTCCAAGCACTGTTTGAATCAATCGAGCGCGACCAAGAGCGCCGCGGCGTTTTATAAGCACCGTATTGTAAATTTAAAAAGCAGCGTACTTCGCTGCTTTTTGTCGTTTCATCAATATTATAAATGACAATCTGAATTTCACTGTTTAAATCGCGCTATTCATCACCATATCCACTGTAAAGCGCGACTGACTAAACCAAAGGAAATGTAATGAGTTTAATTAACGAAACCCATGATATAAATTTAACTAGCTGGGTTGCCTCAGCGAACGTTGCAAATTGTGACTTCCCAATTCAAAACCTACCATTTGCAGAAGTACGTCGTAAGAACTCTGACGAAGCTTTTCGTGGTGCCGTTGCCATTGGCGACCAAGTTATCGACCTTGCCAAAGTAAACGAGTTAGCTATTTTCTCAGGCGATGCACAAACAGCCATAGCAGCAGCAAGCCAAGCAACATTAAATGAATTTATGGGTCTTGGTCAGCAATATTGGTCAGCGCTACGTTTAGCATTATCTAAAGCATTACGCGAAGGCGCCGCTGAACAAGCTAAGTTAAGCGACGCATTAATTGCCCAAGCAGACATTGAGTTTGCATTGCCATGTCGTATTGGCGATTACACTGACTTTTACACATCTATCTATCATGCAACAGCAGTCGGTAGCTTATTCCGTCCTGACAACCCGTTACTGCCTAACTATAAATGGGTACCCATTGGTTACCATGGCCGTTCTTCATCAATTGATGTGTCAGGTCAAACCTTTCATCGCCCAAATGGTCAAACTAAGGCGCCAGACGCTGAAGTACCATCGCTTGGTCCGTGTAAACGTTTAGATTATGAGTTAGAGCTAGGCATTTATTTAGGTAAAGGTAATGAATTAGGTGATGCCATTGCTATCGAAAACGCTGAAAACCATGTATTTGGTTTTTGTGTATTCAATGACTGGTCAGCACGTGACTTACAGGCATGGGAATACCAACCATTAGGTCCATTCCTTGCGAAAAACTTTGCTTCAACTGTATCACCGTGGATTGTAACCACCGAAGCATTAGCACCTTATAGAACATCATGGACTCGTGATGAAAATGACCCACAACCATTAGATTATTTAGAATCAAGCCAAAACCGTGAGCTTGGCGCCTTTGATATAAAAATGGACGTGCAAATTGAGACCGCTAAAATGCGTGAACAAGGTGCTGCACCTTCATTAGTATCTAAATCAAGTTTCAAACATTCATACTGGACAGTGGCACAAATGGTGACTCATCACACAGTAAATGGTTGTAACTTTATGCCAGGTGATATGCTGGGCTCAGGTACGCAATCAGGTCCGACTCATGAAGAAGCCGGTTCATTACTTGAACTGTCTCGTGGTGGTAAAGAAAAAATCACCCTTAATAACGGTGAACAACGCAGCTTTTTAGAAGATGGCGACAACGTTATTATGCGTGGTTGGTGTGAAAAAGCCGGTTTTGCTCGTATCGGTTTTGGCTGCGTAGAAGGAACGGTTCTTCCTGCTAAGTAACTAAGTTGTAAACATTTATTAAATGTATTTATTATAAGGAGGCGACCAACGCCTCCTTTTTTAAGATTAATTACAATTTTTTACTGGCTTTTTCAGCTCAGATTGCTATCTTAATTCGGTTAATAGCCAGTGTTTATAAGCCATGTCAGCATTTATTAAGTCTTTTTATCACAAATTATTCCCAGCTAGACAGCTGTTGATCCGCCAAAATGGTGAGGTTAAACATGTGATATTAGCACCTTGGTTACAAATATCAGCTGTAGCGATTATTTTAATTGCTTTAGTATGGTTGGCTGTTTCGACCCTGCGAATATACTCTCAAACCAACAAGATTTCCGATATCGAACAAAGCCAATTATCAAAACAACAACAGTGGCAGCAACAAAGTAAAGAACAACAAGCACAATACGATAAACAGTTAGCCCAGCTTGCGGTGCTAGAGCAAAAGCATGCTTTATTGCAGAGCATGATCGATTCTTTACCTGAGTCGATGAGTAATCCCACACTGCCAGCAGCGCCGCCAGAAGGTGAACTCGGCGAACAACAAGAAGAGTTCCACGAACCATTAGTTGATGAAAACCCTAACAGCGCACACACTCTTTCACTCTCTGAATCTGTTAATATCGAGCAACGTTTTGCACTACTCGATAGCCAATACCAACACAGCTTTTTACAAATAGAGCAACAAATAGAACGCCGCCAGCACGATATTTTAGCGATGCTCAAAGGTGCAGGACTTGATACCGCCTTGGCGCGTCGTCTAGATGGTGATATGACAGAAACCGCGCAAGGTGGTCCGCTGGATTTATTTGATGAATCAAAGATCCCAGCTGAATTTTTAGTCATCGCAGATAAACTATTGGCGTTGAATAAGCTTGAAAATTTACTCAGTGAGTTACCGCAAACTCTGCCTGCAGCAAATTACTATATTTCGAGTAGTTTTGGCCTGCGTAAAGATCCAGTGAATAACCGTCATGCTTATCATAAAGGTGTTGATTTAGCAGGTTGGCATAAAACCGAAATATTCGCCCCCGCTGATGGCACTGTATTACGCGCAGGACGCAACGGTGGTTATGGTAATTTTATCGAACTGCAACATAAAAACGGCTTTGTAACTCGGTTTGGTCACTTAAATAAAATCAACGTTAAAAAAGGCCAAACGGTAACCAAAAATGATGTTATCGGATTAATGGGCAGCACTGGCAGAAGTACTGGCACTCACCTACACTATGAAGTATTACTTAACGACAAACATGTCAATCCAGTCAAAATAACAAAGGCGCTTTCTCGTGTTCGGTAAAAAAAAATCAACAGTAAGTAGTTCTGCAAATTCTCAACTAAAAAGAACTAGCCACACTCCTTCGATAATTTCTGAAGATGTTCGCTTAACGGGCAGCCTAGTGAGTCAAGGTGAAGTACAGCTTGATGGTCGCATAGATGGTGATGTTCGTGTTAACCATTTAGTTATTGGTAATACCGGTTGTGTTGAAGGCTCAGTGGTCGCTGAAAGCGTGATTGTAAAAGGTAAAGTAATCGGCTCACTCAACGCCAGCAAAGTAGTTATTGAACGTTCAGCGCAAGTGCACGGGGATGTTTATCAAGATACTTTAAGTATTGATGCTGGTGCAATTATTGAAGGTAACTTAAAACAACGCCATGAAGCTGAAACGGTTGAATTAATTACCAATAACGCAGAATCAAAGCCAGAGCTTACATCTGCGCTCAGTGAAGGTGATAATGACTTGTCGTTTTTCAACAAACAAGCCGCAGAGAAAAAATAATCGCTTTATTTTTCTTTTACTTTTTCTTAGTAACGTACATCGTAATATCAGCAGTGAAGACCAATTCACTGCGAGTATTGTAAAGCTTCACTGGCACCACTAAATCCTCTTTATCTAGCCATTGTCTTGGCATTGCAATTTCTGCCACAGCTGTGACATCAGTATCAACCTTCGCTAAGTACTGCACCGTCATTCCTTTAGGGATCCAGCGATGAGTTTTATACGGCACGGTAGCATCAACCATCACACCGGCACATAACTCAGCTAAATTACATTGCGCAATAGCATGGATAGTCCCAATATGATTGTGCACACTCCGTCGGTTTTTAACCATTGCGCTGCAATGTCCGTCACGTAAATCTAAAACAGTGGGTTTCATTGAGCCAAAATAAGGGGCTTTAAAACACACGACTTTAGTAAATAACCAATTGCCAAATGGTAGACGCTTAAAACTATGCCATGCTGTTAAAACTGCAGATTTATTACTCATTATTATTTTCCATTGAATGTCGCTATTGCAAAATTAGCACATCAGACCAGTTAGCAAAAGTGCATTTATACTTATAATCTTACTCGCTATATTCTTATAGATGGGTCATATGCCCTTTCTTTTTTATCTTTGCAGACCTAAAATACGCGGCAAAAGGAGCACTCATGCCAACAACCGATCGCCGCAATCATCTTAGTGTTATTTTAATTCTCGCTCTTCTGGTTATATTCTGCCCATTAGCGATTGATATTTACTTACCCGCATTTCCTGATATAGCGCAAGCATTGGCTATTGATGAGCAGCAAGTGCAACTTACCGTCGCTATTTTTATGCTGACGGTTGGCTTAGGTCAGCTTATAGCAGGTCCTTTAGCCGACAAGTTTGGCCGCCGTCCAGTCGCACTATTTGGCATCACACTGTATGGATTTGCTGGGATGTTGGCTTTTTTAGCGCCTAATTTTAGCATTCTGATGCTTGCGCGTGCACTACAAGGTTTTGGGGCTTGTGCCACTTTTGTGGTTGCATTTGCGATTGTTCGTGATACCTACGGCAGTGCTAAAAGCGGCCAAATGATCACTTACCTAAATGGTATTGTGTGTTTTATTCCCGCGTTAGCGCCTATTTTAGGCGCTTGGCTGACTGTGCAATTTGGCTGGCGGATAAACTTTTTATTTTTGGCGGGGTTTGCTTGTGTTGGACTAATGATCACTGCCATATATTTTAAAGAAACACGCCCTGCGGATAGCCACTATGAGGGCCACATACTCGATTTACGTCGTTTTATACCAATCATTAGCACGCCTATTTTTCTTTTTAATAGCCTAATTTGTATGGTGGCAATGTCGGCTATTTTAGCTTTTGTAACATTAGCACCGGGATGGATCATGACCGAGTTAGGTGGATCGGTCAGCGATTTTACTTTTTGGTTTACTCTCAATGCCATTGTTAGCATTGTAGCTAGCTTTATTGCACCATTGTATATCAAACGCCATAGTCAAAAAGCGTTACGCATAGGTATGAGTTTATTAATTTTCTCTGGTGTACTGATTTTAATTCTCGGCCAGTTTAAAAGTGCCTTTGCTTTTATGCTACCAGTGTTGATTGCTGCGCTAGGCTTTGCACTTAGCTTAGGCTCAGCGGCTGGAATGGCATTGTCACATTTTGCTAAACAAGCAGGTACTGCATCTGCGTTAATCGGTTTAATGCAAATGAGCGGCGCTGGAGCATTGGTTATGCTCACCCAAGTGCTCCCTTTCAATGCGCCCGAGTTTATTGCTTTTCACTTATTATTATTGCTGCCACTGTGGGTTATACTGCTCAGTAATAAAGCACATGCTTATCACCCTAAAAACACATAAAAACAATGATCAATTTTGAATTTTTACTGTCATTTTTAGCCGCGAGTTTTTTAATCGCTGTTGCACCAGGTCCTTCCAATGCTTTTTTAATGGCGCAAACTTTTGCCAATGGCCGCGCAGCAGGCTTACAAAGCGCATTTGGTTTTGCTTTAGGCGGAGTGGCGCATACTTTATTTGCCGTTGTCGGTCTTACGGCCATCCTTAAAGCCTCAGAAGTGGCTTATACCAGCGTACAATACGCTGGTGCTGCCTACTTATGTTATTTAGGTGTAATGATGGTTAAAAGCACATTTATCCAGTCAGAGTGCAGTAGCGAAGATAAACCCCATGTAAGCACCAAGAAAAAAACTAATGTTATGTTTCAGGCTATGATGACTGAAGTGCTCAACCCTAAAGTAGCGTTATTTTTTATTGCGTTTATTCCGCAGTTTGTTGATCCAACCCTGTCATCATCAACTACATTTCAATTAGCTTTCTTTGGCTTACTGTATCCACTTTTTGCGTTTCCGATTGACTGCACGTATATTTACTTTGGCGATAAAATTGCAGGCTACTTTCGAGAGCACCCGCAAAGCCAAATTTGGATTGATCGTATAACAGGTGTAGTATTTGTAGTTCTTGCGGTTAATCTACTCATCTAAAAAAAAAAGAGTCAACATGGAACAAAAACAGCAAACCCTTCCAGCGCAAAAAAATATTGCTTTAGTTGCACACGATGGTAAAAAAGCAGCCTTGCTAGCCTGGTGTAATAAACATCGCGATAACCTCAGTAAGCACACATTGTATGGCACAGGCACCACAGGTCATTTAATTGAGCGAAATACTGGACTTGAAGTTATCAAACTACTTAGTGGCCCTATGGGGGGCGATCAGCAGTTAGGCGCTAAAATTGCGGAGCATGAAATTCATGTGTTGATTTTCTTTTGGGACCCCCTTGCATCTCAACCTCATGATCCGGATGTTAAAGCATTATTACGCTTAGCTGCGGTATGGAATATTCCAGTGGCGTGTAATGAAGTCAGCGCAGATATGATTTTAAGCTCGCCTTTGATGCATAACGAGCTTGAACGGTCATTGCCAGATTACGAGAAATACCTCGCAACCCGACAAGTCATTCTATAAGCACCCTTTAACGATAAAGCATACTTGCCCATTTAGTGAGTCCGGCGGTTACACTACCAAAGTGATCGCCGTTTACCATTTTAATATCACCTAAGTGCTCAACTAATGCGGCTTTTATTAGTGGCGATTGCGCGCTGCCACCTGTAAGGTAAATCACATCAGGAACGGTCCCTGCATCTTTAATCGCTTGTTTTGCTAAACTTACTATTTGCATAATCGAATCATCAACCGCCACAGCTAAATCAGCCCGTGATAGCACTTTATGTAATTGCGGCGCTAAAAAACCTAATTCACAGTCATACTCAGTCACTGACGAAAGCGCAATTTTTGCCGCCTCTCCTTGCTGTACCAGCTGATGACCTTGCTTATTTTGCTGCAAATCGATCAGTCGTTGAAATAACTCAGGTGCTTGTACTTCACGTAACTGCGTAAGTAATTCTCGATGATGGCTTTGACTATAAAACTGGCTTTGTAAGTTCACATCGTTAATTTTACATGCTTGCCAAAATGCTTGATTAGGCAGTGGTAAACCTGATTTAAACTGACTGCCTAAACCAAGCAATGGCATTAATGCGTGATAGCTTAAAGCAATGTCTAAATCATTACCGCCAACACGTTTACCTGTATGCGCTAAAAAGTCATGATCACGGTCACTACTATCACGAAAGCTAGGTCCCATTTGCACAAATGAGCAGTCACTGGTACCACCACCAATATCAATAACCAATACTTTTTGATCGTGATTTAAGTCACTTTCATAATCAATTCCTGCTGCGAGTGGTTCATATAAAAAAGCCACATCTTTAAAGCCAGCTCGTTTTGCTGCACGCTCTAAAATACCAATTGCTTGTTGGTTTGATTGCTCTCCACCCACGGCTTGGAAATTTACCGGGCGGCCAATAACCGTTTGTGTTAACTCTTTTTGTAGTGATGTTTCAGCACGCTGTTTGATTTTTAAAATCATTGCGGTGGCAATATCTTCAAAGAAGTTGATTTGCCCTTGCTTTAAGCCTATTGCCCCAAAAAACGATTTAGGGGATTTAACAAAATAGCCTTCTTCAGGAAATTGCACATATTCGTTAATTGCTTCACGGCCAATAAAAAGACTTTCATCACCGGGGGCTAGATCTAAGTCAGACTTGATCCGCACCATACTATTGAGCAGGGCTTGGCGCTGGGTTTTAAAATCAGTTTCATAACTTGTACCTGTTAGATGCTGAGCAACAAAATCGACAACTAAAGCACTGTGATGTGTGTATAAGGTTGAAGGGAGGTAAAACTTACCTTGCTCTAGGGGCACCAGCTCAACAGTATTTTGAGCATTCATTACACCCATTGCGCAATTAGAACTACCATAATCAAAACCAACTACCATTACTTCACCACAACTAACATCAAAAGGCCGCGCAATTTAGCATACTTACGGCTTTTTTTAAATGTTAATCAGGATCGCGTTGACGTAAAAAACTGGCAAACCGTGGTAAACCGTTTTTAGTAAAACCATGGTATCGGTATGTCACCGTCGCTCCTATTGCGGGTGGATTTTGGCGCTGTGCGTTACTAAAGCCAGTACCAATTGAAAACTCTTTTCCTTGTGGTGTAACTACTTTTAACGCCCCTAGCATGCCAGTAAATTTGCCTTTTCCTGGAAGATGAGCAATGACGACCGCTTCACTATCAAAATAAGGTTTTAACTTTAACAGCGCATCAGAACGGCCACTTTTATGCATTGCCGAGGCTAAATGCAGCATTACACCTTCACCACCTTGCTGAGTTACTTTATCAAAGTACGCAGATAATGCCTGCTCTGTAGTAAATTGATACTGCTGTACTGCTTGGATGTGAGGCTTATTTAATGTTTTTACTAAACGTAGATAATTTTCATAGCGTACTGCAAAGGGATTATGTTGATCTGGCATGTCAAATATCTGATAGGTGACTTTTTGCCAGTCACTATCCAACGGCTGTAAAGTGCGCACAATACCACTGAGGTCTGCAAAATCACCGCGCTTGGTCCACAACTCACCGTCGAACCTCAAATTAGGTAAATCAGCAATAAACCAGCCTGGCGCATGAATGGCATTGCCATTACGGGTTATCAACTGTGTTCCTGTCCAAATCGCACGGACCCCATCAAACTTCTCACTAACGAGATAGTTTTCAATGGCAAGCGCTTGGTCTTGTTGGTAAACCTTGGCCAGTTGGGCATCTGCGGTGATCTGTGTATCAGTTGCTGAGCAAGTAAAAGTACTGATCAGCAACCATAATACTGTTAGTCCTTTAAGCATATCGGTCTCCTTGTTTATCACCAAGCAGACTAAACTATAGCTTAGTTTGTACCCATTGCCATAGCTGCTGTAAATTATCCATGCGAGAAACAGCTAAACTTAAATCGTGGCCTAGAGTATGTTTATTCGGTATTGCAACCACAGGTACGTTTGCATTAGTTGCTGCTGTAACGCCGGTGTGTGTATCTTCAACAGCAATTGCTTGCTCTGCTGAAATCCCTAATGTTGTCAGTGCAAGTAAATAAGGGTCTCCCGCAGGTTTTGGATTTTGCACGTCGTCTTTAGTCACTACGCAGTCAAACCATTCATAAAAGCCATAGCCTTTTAAGATAGGTAACGCCTCATGGCGTGAACTACCCGTCACTAATGCCATTTTAAGATCGCTTTGCTTCACTGCCTCTAATACCTCTTCGGCAAAAGGCATTAAAGGAGGTAAATTAGTGGTAACAAATTGCTCGAATGCATCATATTTAGCCTGCGCTAACCACTGCGGTGAAACCGATAAGTTATATTGCTCAACCACTTCAATTGCCGCATCTAAGGTCGGTCGACCTGAAAAACGTTGGCAAAAATCATCTTCTTCATAGCGCACGCCAAACGGTGCTAAAACATCATTCCAACAGTTAAAGTGGACACTTTCTGAATCAACTAAAGTGCCATCCATATCAAATAATACTGCTTTTAATGTCATCCTCATTCCTTTATTTTTCAGCAACAAAAAAGGCGCTCATAGCACCTTTTTGGTTTAATACTTATGCTGTTAAACCTGCTGGAGGCTCTGCAAATGCTTCTTCACCCGTTTCAACATCTACCAACTCGTAGCCACGTTCTTTTCTAACAACTTTTAGTACAGGTTTTTCAAATGCTGTTTTTAAACGCTCTGCGTCATCTCGTAACGCATCTAAGGTGTTGCCAAAAGGCGCTGCGCCCGTTTCTGACCAATTCGTTACTTTACCATTTAGGTTATATTCAACCTCATGTATTTGATATTGCGCCGCTTCATCTTTAGTTGCTTCACAAAAAATCACTCGGTAGTTCCAAAATCCAGCCATTGTTCTTCTCTTGTTAAATTTAATTGTCGCTACTTTAGCAGCTCTAATAAGGCTTTTCACTAGCGTAAAAAAAAAAGCCCGCAAATAATGCGGGCTTAAATCTACTTAACTAAAATGGAGTTTAGTAAAACTTCACTTTAAATTCTGCACCGATATAGCGTTCTTCATTTACCATACCAGTGTTATTATTGAAGTCGATTGCACCGATTACTTGTTGCTCGTCAAATAAGTTACGTACAAACGCAGATACTTCATACTCATAATCACCTTCAGCCCAGTTATAACCAGCACGTAGGCCAGTTTCTAATAGTGATTTACCTTCGAATTCAACTGACTCATACAAGAAGAAGTCAATTTCGCTGCGGTATGAAATATCGGTATAGGCGAAGAAGTCACCACCAGCTACTTCTTTAGTATAACGAAGCGTTAAATTAGAGATCCATTCCGGCGCATGCGGAAGGCTATTGCCATCCAAAATAGCGCGATCTTCAGGGCCAAATGCGCCAGGAACTTGGAATGTAGGATCTTTCACGGTGCACTGCGCACATACAGCAACAGCAAGGTCATTATCTTTAAGCTCAGTTTTGTTGTAGCTTAAGTTAAATGTGGCATTCAACTCATCAGTTAATACCCACTCAGTGTCTAGCTCAAAACCATAACCGGTCGTTTTATCAGCATTTACTAAACGGTTAAAATTAGCGCCACCACCTACAGCCGTTAACTGCTGGTCATCCATTTGATAGTAAAAAACAGTCGCATTTACACGGCCGCGGCCATCTAACACATCTGATTTGATACCTGTTTCGTATGATGTAACAGTCTCTGACTTAGCAATCGTTACTTCATCGCCAAATAAAATACGGCCCTGAATGCTTGGCGCTCGGAAGCTATTCGCAATACGTGCATACCAGTTAACATCGTCGTTAATTTTATAGCTTGATGAAATATCCCAGCTCATGTGATCATCACTAGGGTTTTCAGTTAAAAACAGTGCACCACCGCCAGCAGGACTTAATGTACGATTTGCAGAGAATTCTTTATCATCATCAGAATAACGAAGGCCAGCAGTCACTTTAAAGTCATCTGTTAGTGTGTAGTCAACCGAACCAAAGACTGCCCACGCTTTAGTGTCTTGCTGTTGAATAACATAACCATTTAGTGCTCCATTAGCAGCAGTATCATAGCTGTAGTTCTCAATGGTTAACGCTTCATCAAAGTAAAATACACCTACTTGATAATTTAAGTCACCAGTGAAGTTACTTGATAAACGAAGTTCTTGCGTATACTGGTCGTGCTCAGGAATACCATCAGCACTTTCTGAAGAAAATGGAATAAACCCAGGTCCCATTGCAACAGCTACGTCATTAATTGAATAACCACCGTAACCACCATCGATGTCTGCGCGAGAATAAATTTCTGCGCTTTCCCATGCTGAGATAGAGGTAATAGTATGGTTAGCCAAATCCCACTCAAGTTTTAGATTGGCACCTTGAGATTCAACCTGCTGTGTCGCACGAGAAGCTGCATCATGAAAAACTACATCATGATCATAGCCATCAACTAAATCATTACTGCCTTTTTTAATAACATTGGCACGAAAAGCAATTGGTGAACCGTCCATATCACGCACATGGTAGTTAAATAAACCGGTAAAATCATTGCCTTCATACAAGAATTGGATACGTGCGGCTTGGTCAGTGTAGCCACCCAGAGCATCTTTTTGTTCAAAGCCTGGCGCACGATTATCAATATAATCGTCTTTATCCTGCCAAAGTACTGATACACGTGTTGATAAACGGTCTGTTAATGCACCACCAACTGCACCTTCAAAGTCTACTGCACCTCGGCTGCCGTAAGATACAGAGCCATAGCCATCAAAATCTTGGCTTGGTTTAACTGTATCAAATTTAACTAAACCTGCCGGCGTATTACGACCAAACAAGGTGCCTTGTGGGCCACGTAATACTTCAACACGTGCCACATCAAATACAGGGAAGCCCTTTAAAATAGCATTTTCTTGTACTACTTCATCAACTACCAATGATACTGGTTGCGAGGCATTTAAATCAAAATCAGTATTACCTAAGCCACGAACATAAAAGCGTGGGAAAGAACGGCCAAATGAAGACTCAATCGATAAGCTTGGGATTTTCGCATTCATAAAGCGAATATCCATGCCAGCAGAGCTGTAAGCATCTAAATTATCGCCTTGCAATGCAGATACTGCGACAGGTACTTCCTGTGCATTTTCTACACGCTTGCGCGCAGTGATTTGAATAACTTCTAATTGCTTGCTTTGCGCAGTTGGAGCTTGTTCATCAGCAGCAAGAGTTGTAAATGAAGTACCTGCTACGGCAGAGAACAACGTTGCATTGATTAGGGTTGCTAACGTAGATCTTTTCATTGCTTTCATGTCGGGGTTTAACCTTTTTAGTGCACTCTTATTCAACGGTTGATGTGTTGCGCCAAATTCACTCGGCGGGTTCGGCCAATTTTTCGCGCCTTAAGTTAAGCTGCGCGGACCTCTTTGTCGAGAGTGCAAAACGAAGTAAAGAGGCTGAACGAACGCTGAAGATTATAGCACTGTGTGACACTTTTACTGCATTAATATGTACAAAAATATAAACTTTTTACAACATATGGCGACATGATAGAATAATTTTAGAAAAATTATGCAAATATATTTATTTGATACGGACATTTGTCCTGTTAATTTCAATGGTGAAACTGTATTGGCTGTATGTAATCATCTATAGATATGTCTTTATAAACCAACTACACAAACTAACAATTTCACCCGCTAACTCGAGCAAATTCAGGATTCGCTAATTGACAATTATGCTCATTGAGTAAGCCTAGAATAGCTAAATTTAACTCTTCGATTATTTCCATATACTCGGAAAAATCAGTTGTTACTACATAACTCAATAAATCAATTTGTAATGCCCATGGCGTAAAGCCTTTAAAACGAACTCGACATGGCGTGTCATCAATCTTTTCGTGCTTATCAAGTAAGTTTTTACATGCGGCCATAAAAGCTAATAGATCATGTTGTTTAGTTTTGGCACTGAGCATTAAGTTAGGGCGATAGGAAATTCTTTCTCGCTCTGAAATGTTCTCTAACTGCATATCAACAAATTTTGCATTTGCGACGTATATAACAGATCGATCTAAAGTACGTATTCGGGTAGCACGTAAGCCTATTTCTTCGATGGTTCCCATACTTGAACCAAATTTACATAAGTTACCTATTTTCACTGGCGAAGAGATATATAAAGTAATTGCCCCTATTATATTTTCTACCGTTTTTTGCGCTGCCAATGCAATGGCTAATCCACCAATACCTAAGCCTGCAAGTAAGGTGGTGGCATTAAAACCTAAATTTTCAAACCACAATAATACGGCCACAATCACGACCAGAGTTTTTAGCACATTACTTGCTGGACGCAACAAAAATACAGCTTGTGGTTTTTTTTGCTCAATAAAGCGATCTGATAGGCGATGTTTAATAATATCAACGCAACGTAAAAACACCCAAGTCCATGCAACTAATAATACTGTTGCGCCTTGAGCAAGCGCAACGACTGTAATAGTAACATTGGAAATATCATAAAGTGAACGCGATAAAAGTACAGCCAACAATAAGCAGATAGGCCCTTTAATAAGCGCGAGTACATCGTCAGGTGTTTGCACTATAAAACGATGTAAGATCGCTGCAAAAATTCGTGTAATTAATATCGCAAGCAAAAAGAACGCAAAAAACGACCCGATAAAATAAACCCACTGCCATACCATTACTCCCAACAACTGTGTTTTGGGTAAATTATTATAAAGCCACTCGCCAAGCACGTTATAACCAAATTCATCAATTAAAAATGGGATATTACTAACTGTTGCATTCGATATTTTCCAAACTTTATTATTTCCTTTTTCATCAGGAACACGTTGTAATAATATTTGTACAGGCCCTCGCGACGTCGTTATCTCAGCAACTAAATCTCGATAACTAGGTACTGGTTCATTTTTCTTTCCTTCAGGTTTGTTACTTAATGTATCGATATCAATCCATAGCGTGCGATCAAAAACCAGTGACAGTTGCTCAGCCAGTAACTCTGGTGCAATTGCTTTAACTTCAGGTGGTAAATTTCGATAATCTAAATAATTTGTTGCTAGGGCATAATCGCGTTGGTTTACAGCACGTAAATAAGCCCGCATTGTAGTACTAGGAGTAATACGGTGGAATTCATCATAGGGCAAAGAATCAATATCAATTTCTTTGCCGGTTTCCGCGGAAGTAATTACCGTTGCTTGTAATGACTGTTCGACCTCTGAATTAGGGTTACTTTGACTATCTTCTTTGTTCTCATTATCAAACAGAGATTTTACCGTTATCTCTGGCTGTGCGAATAAACTGAAACTCAAAGAAAATAATATGGACAAGCCAATTAGTTTTAATAATGTTATGAAGTACTTATCCATAAATCAATTCCTTGAGCTGTTTTAATTTAGCACCTTACCTGTTATTAACTATAAAAGCGTTAACACTTATTTAAAAGTTAAAAACAGTATACTTCACTAGAAACTTCGCTCTAGGGCGTATTTATCTTTCTAGGTTACTATTACAGCAATATATTTGGTTTTTAGGTAAGACAAAGCTATATAGTGTGGTTATTTCCCATAAGTAAGCAATAACGCTGCATGTGATTAGGACGTAAAACAAAAAGAAAGTGGCATATCAAATTTAAAGCTAATAGCATCAAGAGACGTCGGTTTCTCTCATTTTTAACCTTAGCCAAACACATCATTAAGCTATTTAAGAAACGTATTACAAAACGACGTGGAAAAGTCTCAAAAACTTTATTTTGAATGAATAAAAGCGCTCATTAGGTAAAATCAGGGTCTATCAGCTCGAACGGTTTTGCCTAGGACGTTTAATTTTTTGTTGCCCGCATAGATGTAGATTAGAAACATGGGAAGATGCACAAACTTTGCTCTATTTTCACTTAGCCCACGTAGGTTACAAATCTAGCGTCATGATCTACTCGCCCCTAAAATGGAATGAATTTTAGCTCCCAAAGGTCAAAATGCCCCAACGCTATACACATAACGTGGAGTTTGACCTAAGTACCTACACAAGCTAACGTATATGCAGTATTTATGCTGTTAAATATAATTTTAGCGCTGTCATTAAGGAATAGAATGGATCTAACCACCACACTTTCAAAAAACTGGTCAGTACTGTTAGTACGCGGCCTCATTGCAATTATTTTTGGCGTTATTACTTGGTTAGCACCCAATGCATCTCTGAGTATTATGTTGTTATTTTTTGCGGGCTATTTTTTATTTGATGGCATGCTAAGAACATGGGTTGCTTGGAACTCTAAGCAACACAATCCCTATTGGCGCTGGTTATTGGCCGGTGGGGTGTTATCAATCATCGCAGGACTAGTTACCCTATTTGCACCAAACGTTACCGCGATACTATTACTTTATTATGTCGCTGCGTGGGCCATAGCGATTGGCGCTGTTGAAATTTTAATTGCGCTTAAATTAAGAGCGGAGATATCTAATGAGTGGATATTAATTATTACTGGGGCAATATCAGTATTATTTGGTTTATATTTAATCTTTAATCCTAGCGCAGGGATCCATACTTTACTTTGGTTAGTCGCCACTTACGCCGTACTATTTGGTGCTTTAATTGTATTATTTTCATTAAAGCTAAGAAAGATGGCACAACAGCAATAACTCATCAATAAAAACGAAGTAATTTGCTACTCGTTGCAGCAAATTACTTCTGCAAGACGATACCGGTGCCGCTGGATTTATTTCTTTGCTCGTCCCCGCCTTAATGCAATTTCACCATCAATATGTATATCGCGTTGTGGGAAAGAAATAACGACATTATGCTCAGCAAATATTTTATATACGCTAAAACGAATATCACTGCGAACTTGGCGCAACATGGTTTCTGATTCAGCACAAACCCAAAAAATAGCATTGAACACTAAAGAGCTTTCTGCAAAATCATCAAATAACACTGAAGATGCCGGCGTCGGGAGTATTGCAGGATGTTCGCTCAACACTTGTTTGATCAGTTTTTCAACTAACAATACATCTGATCCATATGCCACACCAACACTGACAGACGAACGAGCATTGCGGTCAATCAAGGTCCAATTCGTCACTGTGTTTTCGAGTAGTTGACTGTTTGGTATAAGCATGTGTACACCATCGTTGCGACGAATACGCGTTGAGCGGGTATTTATCGTTTCAACCACCCCTTTGGCGTTGCCCACTTCTAAGAAATCTCCAATACGAATTGGCCGCTCCCACATTAAAATCCAGCCACTAATAAAGTTATTAATGATATTTTGTGCCCCGAATCCTACACCAATAGCTATAGCGCCAGAAACAAAGGCAAATGCTGTTAACGGAATATTTAACACTTCAAGGGAGGTAAATATTAAAATTGCGATACTTAACACTAAATAAATACGGGTAAATAAATGCACCGCATCAGGGTTCATTTTACGTGCGAGAAGAGTTTTTCGTATTAATCGACCAATCCATGTAACCACAAACCACATGGCAAAGAGTATCAAAGGCACTTGAATAACTTTAGCTACAGTAATTTCGATATTGTTATAGCTAAAAATTACATACGATAAATAATGAGAGATTGACTCTAACGTCATACTTTTTCCAAAATTAATAAAACAAATAGCTATTCAGGGTTAAGTAAGTTTAGCACGCCATAATGGCATTTACGGAGAAGTTAAAGTTCAATATGTTTTTTATGAACAAATCATTAACATTTTCTTACAGGTAATGCTATATAAGTACTGTAAGCTTAAATAAAGCACGAGGAACGAATGATGTCACAACTGACCTTAAATCAAAAATTAGCCACGCTACAACCTTTAGTTGATTTGCAACTGTTTGAATCAAGTATTGAATACCGCAATAAAATTTTGTCTGTGCTTGCAGAGCAAGAACATACTCTTAATTGCATTAATAAAGAGTTTGGTCACCAGCAACCGGCAAGTTTTGGTAGCGAAAAAAAGTTTGTTTTAGGTTACAACTAATTTTGCTACTTCGCGCATGCAATATAAACCAAAATTCTCAATTAAGTACCAACCTGTAGTAGCTTTAATACGTCCTACTGTTTAAGGCTACTATTTCTCGATTTGCACTATTTTTACCTAAAAACACGCTTTTTGCGCTCAACCCCCACCTTAAACCGATAAACTTAGTTGTATATACATGAAAATTTGCTAAGTTATGGGGGTTTTATGTCTCGCCTGTTTTTCAAGGCTCACCTATTTTATGGAGTTCTCATGCGTAAGACCCTTATAGCAACTACAATTGCTAGTGCATTATTATTATCTGCTTGTAGTTCGCAAAACGATGCAGATACAAAAGAGCAAACGACTCAAGTACAAACAGCCAATGTAGACAACGTATTAATGAAACCAAGTCCATTACAATATATGGCACCAGAATTTGATAAATTTGGTACCAGTGATTATGAACCGGCATTTGATGCAGGTATTGCGCAGCAAAAAGCGCAAATCACGGCTATCGCTAACAACCCAGCTCCAGCTACATTTAAAAACACCTTAGTTGAATTAGAACTATCTGGCGAATTGCTTGATCGCGTTTCAACCGCTTTCTATAACTTATCTGGTTTGATCTCTAATGATGAGTATCAACGTATTGCAGCAAAAATGGCCCCAGTGTTATCTGCGCATTCTGATGACATTTATCTTAACAAAGCATTATTTTCACGTGTTGAAACCATTAATGGCAATAAAGCGAAGTTAAATGCCGAAGATCAGCGTTTAGTTGAGTTTTACTACACTAAGTTTGTTAACGCTGGTGCAAAATTAGATGAAGCACAAAAAGCCAAAATGCGTGAAATCAACGCAGAGCTTGCTAAGTTATCAACTGCCTTCTCGCAAAACGTATTAAAATCGTTTAAAGAGGACGTTGTATTAGTAACCGATAAAAGCGAACTTGCTGGCCTTTCTGACGCTGAAATAGCAAGCCTTGCCGCTGCCGCTAAAAAAGCAGGTAAAGAAGGCTACATGATCACGTTGGTGAACACCACGCAACAGCCGATTCTCAGCAGCCTAGAAAACCGTAAGTTACGTGAACGTATTTTTAAAGCATCAACGACTCGTGCGCAAAATACCAATGGCCCTATCATTATCAAAGAAACCAATTTGCGCGCTCAAAAAGCAGCACTACTTGGCTATAAAGATTGGGCTTCATATGTAATGACCACACGTATGGCTAAAACCACTGAAAACGTTTATGGCATATTAGATGACTTGGCACCAAAAGCCGTAAATAAAGCAAAAGCTGAAGCTGCTGAAATTCAAAAAGTAATTGATGCATCAGGCGAAACGTTTGCTGTACAACCATGGGACTGGGCATTCTATTCTGAAAAAGTGCGCCAAGCTAAGTACGACCTAGATCCTGCTTTAGTTAAGCCATACTTTGAAATGCAATCAGTGATCCATAACGGTTTATTCTTTGCGATGGAAAAACTGTACGGCATTACTTTCAAAGAGCGTAAAGATTTACCACTTTATCACGAAGATGTAATGGCGTTTGAAGTGTTCAACGCCGATGGTAGTTCTATTGGTTTATTCTACATGGACCCTTATGCTCGTGAGGGTAAACGTGGTGGTGCTTGGATGAGTGCATATGTTAGCCAAAGTAGCTTAAAAGGCACAAAACCTGTAATTTATAACGCGCAAAACATTCCTAAACCTGCAGATGGTCAGCCAACACTGATGACTTTTGACGAAGTTACGACTATGTTCCATGAATTTGGTCATGCGGCACACGGTTTGTTCTCAGACGTCAAATACCCAAGCCTTGCTGGCACTGCTACAGCTCGTGACTTTGTTGAATTCCCGTCACAAGCGAACGAAGATTGGAACATCGAACCAACTGTACTTGCTAACTACGCTAAGCATTACAAAACAGGTGAGCCAATTCCTAAAGAATTACTCGACAAAGTACTTGAGTCACAAAACTTCAATCAAGGTTTTGGCACCACTGAGTATTTAGCTGCAGCATTACTTGATATGGAATGGCATTCATTTGGTGTTGATAAGAAAATAACTGATGTACAAAAATTTGAGCATGATGCGTTAGAGAAACACGGCATTGCTTACTACCCAGTACCACCGCGTTATAAGTCTTGCTACTTTAGCCACACCTTTGCTGGTGGCTATTCAGCAGGTTACTATGCATACCTTTGGACTGAAGTATTTGCAGCTGATGCCTTTGCACATATGACAAAGCAAGGCGGCTTAACTCGTGACAACGGTGATAGCTTCCGCAAAGAGATTTTATCAAAAGGTAACAGCCGCGACTTAATGCAAAGCTATATTGAGTTCCGTGGTCAAAAGCCAACTACCGACGCCCTACTTAAGCGCCGTGGTTTAGTTAAGTAAACCAAAATGATTATAATGGGAGTCCGTAATGGACTCTCATTTTTTTATCGCCATTATTCATCCTAACTTTGTTACCTTCTAACTCAAATCAACACTTTACAGAAGATATATATGCTAATCTAAATAAAAAATTTAGAGTTACACAATGCAAAATATACTTTTATTTTCAACTTGCTTACTACTGACTGCATGTGCCACAGAGCCAACTGAGCACGCCGATATAGTGATCGCTAATGCGACGATCATCGACGTAACAACCGGACAACTCAGCGTTGAACAATCCCTTGCTATTCGCGATGGTGTGATCATAAAGCGCGCTAACAACTCACTAAAAAATAACTATATTACTGATAATTACATTGATGCTAATGATCAATTTTTAATGCCAGGCCTTTGGGATATGCATGTCCATTTTGGCGGCGGTGAAGCGCTTATAGCCGAAAACAAAGCCCTGTTACCACTTTACCTCGCGTATGGCATTACTACAGTACGTGATGCTGCTGCTGATTTAAGTGAGTCAGTTTTAAGCTGGCGAGAGCAAATTAATAATAACCAATTAGTTGGCCCGACCATTTATACATCAGGGCCCAAACTCGAAGGTAAAGACTCTATTTGGCCTGGCGACTTAGAAGTTGAAACTGTCGAGGAAATGAATGCTGCTATTGATACGCTTGATGCTATGAATGTGGATTTTGTGAAAATCACCGATAGTGCATTAACACCTGAACTTTATTTAAAAGCAGTTAAAGAAGTGAAAAAACGTGGCTACCAAATATCTGGTCATATTCCGTTTTCGCTATCAGTTACAGATGTATCAAATGCAGGGTTAGATGCCATTGAGCATATGACCTATTTGTTAAAAGCCGCAGCAATTAATGAACCTGAAATATCAGCAAAAGTGGCTTCAGGTGAACTGAGTTACCGCAGTGCTTTGCCAATTATTACAGCAAATATTGATAACCAAACAGCTTTAAATAAATACGCCGTGTTAGCTCAAAATAACACGGCCGTAGTACCTACTTTAATTGGTGGTCAAATCACCGCTTATATTGATGAAGATAACCATCAAGATGATGAGTTTTTAAATTATTTAGGTAAAGGTCTTAAAGCCACTTACCAATGGCGTGTAGACAGAGCCAATAAAGATACCCAAGATCAAATCAAACAACGTAAAGAACGCTTTGTTAAAACAGCTCAATTACTACCTTTAGCACAACAGGCTGGCGTATCAATTATTGCTGGGACCGACGCTGGATTTTTAAATTCGTATATTTACCCAGGTTTATCTCTTCATCAAGAGCTGGCTATTTTTAGTGATTATGGCTTAACGCCATTACAAACATTGCAATCAGCAACACTTGCTGGACCAAAGTTTTTAGGTAAAACGGCGCAGTTTGGAGAACTTACAGAAGGCAAAACCGCCGATATCATTTTCTTAACTGATAACCCATTAATTGATGTACGTAACACGCAAAAGCTCACTGGGGTTATTTCTCATAGTCGTTATTACAATAAAGCAGCACTTGAACAGCTAAAAGTAGATGCCAAGCAATTCGTTAGTTCACAACAGTAAATTAATCACCGGGCTCAGGTTACTTCACTGAGCCACTCCCTTTAATACTCGTTGTAGTATACACTCGCGCTTTTAGTTTGGAGTAAGCACTATGGGCTACTTATTTGCCGTCACTCTATTATGGGCGTTTTCATTTAGTTTAATTGGCGTATATTTAGCAGGTCAAGTTGATGCTTGGTTTAGTGTATTAATTCGCGTAGCCCTAGCCACACTGCTATTTTTACCGTTTTTAAAACGAACACCTCCCCCACTTGCTTGCAAACTCATGCTGATAGGCGCAGTACAACTCGGTATTATGTATAGCTTTTATTACCACTCATTTTTGTTCTTAAGTGTGCCTGAAGTACTGCTATTTACCGTAATGACCCCGCTTTATATCACGTTATTAAACGATGCGTGCAACAAGTATTTTAACCCACAGTTTTTTATAGTCGCTTTTATTGCTGTGCTGGGTGCAATTACTATTCGCTATGAAAACTTAGACAGTAACTTCTTAGTCGGATTATTACTGGTACAAGGCGCTAATATTAGTTTTGCTGTAGGACAAGTAACCTACAAACGCTTAATGCTGGGTAAGCAGCTTGATGATAAAACTGTATTTGGCTGGTTTTTTATTGGTGCACTGATTGTTGCAAGTAGCTGTTATGTCTTATTTGGTAACTCAAACAAATTACCAAGCACCTCAACACAATGGGGCATATTGATTTATTTAGGAGTTGTGGCATCTGGTGTTGGCTATTTTATGTGGAATAAAGGCGCCACGCTTGTCAATGTGGGCGCACTGGCGGTGATGAACAACTTGCTTATTCCTGCAGGCATTGTTGTTAATGTACTTATTTGGAATAGAGACGCGGACATACTCAGATTAAGTATTGGCGCGGGGGTTATGCTATTTGCCTTAGTGGTAAACCAAATAATGGCTAAAAGAGTAAATTAATTACTCTGTAGTTAAACTGTCACTAATAATTAGTAAGGTAGCGTCCACTTTGATTTTTAAGGACAAATAATGAAGCGCATACCTTTACTGACTAGTTGTTTATTATTAATTACACTAGCTGGCTGCGATGACGATGTAGAAATAGTCGAAAAAGAAGTGGTTGTTACCAACACTGAGGTTGAAATTGTTAAAGTTCCTACCCCGGTTATTGTTGAAGTAGCGCAAGGTACGAATATTCAACTCGGTGCTCGCCCCGACTACTTAATTGACGATATGGCCACCAGCGCACTAAAAACAAAATTAGAATCGTGCAAAGACGGCCCTTTTTATCGTACTGATTTTTCAATTGGTCACCGCGGTGCACCTATGCAATACCCAGAGCACACTAAAGAATCTTACATTGCAGCAGCTCGTATGGGCGCTGGCATTGTCGAGTGCGATGTGACGTTTACAAATGATAAAGAGCTGGTATGCCGCCATTCACAATGCGATTTACATACCACCACTAATATTTTAGCGATCCCAGAACTTGCCGCTAAATGCAGCGTGCCATTTACGCCAGCGGATCCTAACAGTGGTACACCCGCTGCAGCTAAATGTTGCACCAGCGATATTAGCCTGGCGGAATTTTTAACCCTTGAGGGTAAAATGGATGGCGCGAACACCAATGCCACCAATGTTAACGATTATATGAATGGAACACCGAGTTGGCGCACTGATTTATACGCCACCTCAGGTACACTCATGACCCATAAACAAAGTATTGCGCTATTTAAAGAGCTGGGTGTAAAAATGACCCCAGAGCTGAAATCGCCTCAAGTGAGCATGCCTTTTAATGGTATGACTCAAGCGCAATATGCACAAAAAATGCTGGATGAATACACGCAAATGGACGTA
The DNA here is from genome assembly GCF_014163635.1 of Pseudoalteromonas sp. SR44-8. Classification (NCBI taxonomy): domain Bacteria; kingdom Pseudomonadati; phylum Pseudomonadota; class Gammaproteobacteria; order Alteromonadales; family Pseudoalteromonadaceae; genus Pseudoalteromonas; species Pseudoalteromonas sp. SR44-8. The sequence continues at coordinate 32,912 of NZ_JACJDS010000007.1, read as the reverse complement.
CCCGCAAACCATGTTTATCCGCAATCATTTAACCTAGCCGACGTAGAATATTGGATTAGCACTAATCCTGAATTTGCAGCGCAAAGTGTGTATTTGGATGGTCGCGACAGCAATGCAGGGTTTGATCCTAATAACGCAGCAACATGGCAGCCAAGCATGGCAGAGCTAGCTACTGATGGCGTTAAAATTATAGCGCCCCCTATTTGGATGCTGCTAACCATAGATAACGACAGTAATATTGTACCCTCACAGTACGCTATAGATGCTAAGGCCGCAGGGCTTAATATTATTGCATGGAGCCTTGAACGCTCTGGCCCTCTAAATGAAGGCGGCGGTTATTATTATCAATCTATTAGTGATGTTATAGATAACGATGGCGACATGTTAACTGTGGTTGATGTTTTAGCACAAGAAGTGGGGGTCATGGGGATATTTTCCGATTGGCCAGCAACCGTAAGTTACTATGCTAGCTGTAATAAAATGCCTGCAAGTATTTAAACTTTAAGGCGTGTTTATTTTATCGCGCTCAGTTACCATATATTTTATATTATTTAACTGAGCGCTTTTATGATCATCCAACACCACCATGCAGACTTGCCTACCCCAACAGGTTTAATGCGCACCACGGTTTACCGCCCCGAAATGTCAGGGCAATTTCCCGCGATTATTTTTTATTCTGAAATATTTCAGCAAACCGCGCCTATTGCTCGCAGCGCTGCACTTTTAGCAAGCCATGGTTTTGTAGTACTTGTGCCAGAAGTGTTTCATGAGCTAAACCCTATCGGGACAGTGCTTGCTTATGATGATGCGGGTAAAGATAAAGGTAATAACGATAAGTGGGCAAAATCACTTGAATCCCACGATAGCGATACCCAAGCGTTGCTCGACTTTGTACAAACACAAGATTATTGCACCGGCTCTGTAGGTACTATGGGTGTCTGTATTGGCGGTCACTTAGCTTATAGAGCCGCATTAAACACACACATAAAAGCCGCATTTTGCTTATATGCCACCGACATTCATAGCGATACACTCCCCGCACAAGCCGGTAATAACTCGTTTGAACGCATGGCTGATATACAAGGTGAGATTCACTTTATTTGGGGAAAGCAAGACCCCCATGTGCCACAACAAGGTCGCGACAAAATTTATCAACAAGCTGTTAGTATGGGTATTAATTACCAATGGCAAGAAGTTAACGCCCAACATGCCTTTATGCGTGATGAGGGTGAGCGATACGACGGCGCACTAGCAATCACCATGTACCAGCAAGCCGTTGCATTATTTAACCGTACTTTGTAAGCCATAAATTAGACATTTTTAAGCATACCCAATGCGGTATGCCTTTTTATAAAATAATCTTTTAAATAATCGATAAATAAGCGCAGCTTCTTAGAATCGGCGCCGCCGGGTGGAAATACGCCGTAAAGTTCTATATCTTTACTTTTATAGTCATCGAGTACAATTTCCAATAGCCCAGCTTGAACTTTTGGCCATGCATCGTAAAGTGGAATACGCCCGATACCATGGCCTGCTTCAACAAAAGCAGTTCGCGCCGCAGCGTTATTAGTCCTTAAACCACCTTGCATAGTTAAGTTATGCTTTTTACCATCTTTTTGTAGCGTTAATGTTTTACTGCCGAGCTGATACACCACCCATTGATGTTCGCTTAATTGCGCTGGAGTTTTAGGTTTACCGTAATGGGCAAAATAATCTGGCGAGCCACAAATACAGGTACTCATCGTAGTGAGTTTAGTCGCTTGTAAATTGGAGTCACTAAGCGCCACACCGCGAATCGCAAAATCAAAGCCATTTTTAATAATATCAATCACTTCGTCACTTAACTGTAAATCAATATCGATTTTGGGATACTGACGTTTAAAATCATTGATTGCAGGCACAACCAACTGCATACCGACATTCACCGGGCAGCTAATTTTAAGTAAGCCTTGTGGTTCGCTTTTTATATTTTCTATTTGCTGTTTAGCCGCATTAGCTTGCTCAGTAATAATTCTGCAGCGCTCATAATAAGCAATCCCCGCTTCGGTCAGAGCCATAGTTCGCGTTGAACGATTAAGCAGCGTCACTTCCAGTTGGGTTTCTAATTTTTTTAAGTGATAACTTGCCACTGCACGAGTAAACCCCAATTGTTTGGCGGCCGCCGTTAAACTGCCCTGCTCTACAATTTGTGCAAATACCACCATACTTTTGAGTTGCTCAAACGATACCTTCATAAGATCTCCTATACTGACTTACTTTATTGTATCAATTATTAAACCAATAAAGTTGAATTTATCATCGTTGTTTAAAGTAACCTTAGTGCATATAGTAGTTAGTAAGATAAATTAAAAATTTAAATCATCAGAAGGAATATGGTTATGGCTAAAAAAATACTTATGGTTCTTACCTCTCATGCAGAGCTTGGCAATACCGGTCATAAAACGGGCTTTTGGGTCGAAGAATTTGCGGCTCCTTATTATGCATTTATTGATGCCGGTGCTGAGGTTACACTCGCATCAGTAAAAGGCGGGCAACCACCGATTGATCCAAATAGCGCCGCACCTGATGCCGCAACAGATGCTACAAAACGTTTTGATAACGACAGTGCAGCACAAACATTGATGGCCAATACAAAAGCGCTTGGTGATGTAAATGCCAGCGACTTTGACGCCGTATTTTACCCAGGCGGTCATGGCCCATTATGGGACTTAGTTGACAATACAGACTCAATTTCATTGATTGAAGACTTTATCAAAACAGAAAAACCTGTTGCAGCTGTTTGCCACGCAAGTGCCGTGTTTTTAAATGCTAAAAATTCAGATGGCAGTGCATTGGTTGCAGGTAAGAAAGTAACTGGCTTTAGCAACAGTGAAGAAGCCGCAGTGCAACTTACTGACATTGTTCCATTGTTGGTAGAAGATGAGCTGATCAAAAAAGGCGGTGATTACCAAAAAACGGATGATTGGGGTGTGCTCGCATTAGTCGATGGCTTATTGATCACCGGTCAAAATCCTGCCAGCTCTGAGCTTGCAGCGCAAAAACTGCTGACCCAATTAGGCTAATTCTTTAATATTGTAACTAAAGCCTTGCTTAACCCAGCAAGGCTTTTCAATTAAGCATCAGGATAGGTATACTCAGTCAAACATATTTAAAATTAAGTGATGTATGGCAAACCCAAAAAGCTCTTTGAGCATTCCTCCTCTAGTCAGTAAACGCTTTACGCTTATTGGTATTATTTTATTGTGTGTTTTACTGCAAATTATTAATAGCTTACCAGGCGTTAACTTAAATGGATTAGGTATTTACCCTCGCAGTCTAAGTGGCTTAACGGGTATTTTTTTCGCGCCTTTTTTACATGGCGGCTGGGCACATTTGCTTAGTAACTTAATCCCATTTGCAGTGCTTGGCTGGCTAGTCTGCCAATATAGCGTCAAACGGTTTTGGGCTGTATTTATCTTTACTGCTGTGGTTGGAGGATTACTGGTTTGGCTATTTGGTCGCGCTAATATTCACGTTGGCCTGAGCGGTGTACTTTATGGCTTGTGGGGCTTTTTAATTTGCTACGGCATTATGCATCGGTCATTTAAGGCCATTGCTATTAGTGTCGCGGTGGTATTTTTATATAGTGGTTTAATTTGGGGTGTTTTGCCACAGCGTCCCCATGTGTCATTTGAAAGCCACCTGTTTGGCGCACTCGCTGGTATTCTTATTGGCTATTATTTAGCAAAACAAGATAAGAAAAGCGCAAGTTACAAGCTTTAAAGTTAGCAAGGTTAAAGATAAAATATTAACCGTCATTATCTCGGATTAAATAAATTTGCGCTTTCTCTATTTCGGTTAGCGCTTTATACCCTCGTGGATAAGGCCATCCATGACCTCATCTAAATGATCTTCATATTACCAATGAAAGTTATCTTTGCTTCCCTTGCTCTAAATGATCAACTAGGATGGGTTGTTCGTAACCTTAATTAAAGTAACCAACGTTTAAGGAGTTTTGATGAGTAACAGCGAAAACTATACCCCGCCTAAAGTATGGCTGTGGGACGCGGAAAGTGGCGGTGACTGGGCAAAAATAAATCGACCAATTGCAGGCGCTACGCACCAGCAAGATTTACCCGTTGGTGAGCACCCTCTTCAGCTTTACTCACTGGCAACCCCTAATGGCCAAAAAGTCACCATCATGCTTGAAGAACTATTAGAGCTTGGTATCACTGAAGCCGAATATGATGCGTTTTTAATTAAAATCGGCGATGGCGATCAATTTGGCTCAGGCTTTGTGGGTGTTAACCCTAATTCAAAAATTCCAGCGCTGATGGATCACAGTACGACCCCTATAACGCGGGTGTTTGAATCAGGTGCTATTTTACAATACTTAGCAGAGAAGTTTGATGCGCTAGTGCCAAGCGACCACACCAGTAAAACCGAATGCCGTAACTGGTTATTTTGGCAAATGGGATCAGCACCTTATTTAGGCGGTGGTTTTGGTCATTTCTATGCCTATGCACCACACAAAATGCAATATCCTATTGACCGATTTACGATGGAAGTTAAACGCCAGCTAGATGTATTAAACCGCCATTTAAGTGATCATGATTACATGGCTGGTAGTGACTATTCAATCGCAGATATTGCTATTTGGCCATGGTATGGCTCGCTGGTATTGGGATATTTATACGACGCCGCCGAGTTTTTAGATGTTGAATCATATACCCACGTGATGCGCTGGGCAAAACAGATTGAACGCCGCCCTGCAGTAAAGCGTGGTCGCAGAGTTAACCGGACTTGGGGCCCAGAAGATGAGCAACTAGCCGAGCGCCACAGTAAAAGCGACTTTTAACGAAAACCTAACAGCGCGATTAGTATGACTAACCGCGCTGTTACTTATGCTGGCTGTAAATCTATTTGGTTATTTCTCGCCTGCAGGATCTGTAAGCCGCGAGCTAAGAATATGCCACTTAAAATACCGTAAATCGCGCTGACAATAACCATAAATTCTGTACTTTGCGTAACTGCTAGTTGTATTGCCAACATCACTCCAACACAATATTTAGTAAAGAAAATGGCCATTATTAGTATAAATGGTACTTTGCTACCAGGTATATGAAACACATGCTGCTCACTTATGTAGCGCACTCCCTTTGGCAAACCGAATTGACGAGCGACTCCCCAACCAAGTACTAAACACACAAACCAAACTGCTAATGCAATTACACCAGAAAATGCGGAGTACACCCCAAAAACTGACAGGCCAGCCATTGCGACAGGTAACACACAAACACTGCGTAACGTGACCTCTCTTGCTCGGGTTTGTTTGACACCAAGCACAATCAGGCCGGCAAATAACGCGAACACCCACAGCGGTGTATGTTTAATTATATCAATCACTAAACTTCCTTTTTATTGTTGTTATTGCTTATTGTATTAGTGCCTTGAGCTTAATCTTATTTAAATAATTAATAAAGTTACAATTACATTTTTTTAACCTTTATATACGTAGCAAGCTTAAGGGGCCATCTCGATGCTAACTTAGAGAATAGTAAAAGGCGACGACAAACAAATATCGCAGAGTGTAATCGCCATCATTTCAGTCGTAGCAAAACAACAGCGCAATTTGATAACCAAAAACCACTCAGCAGCAAACTAAAACATTCTCTTAAATCGAATGGTTAAGCCATTAAATTGCATTGTTAATTTGTAATATAAAAGGATATGCTCTTATTAGTAATTTACAATTAAAGGAACGGCTATGAAGAACGTATTATTAATCAACTCATCACTCAACGGTGAAAACGGTAATTCACATCAGCTTAGTGAGCAGTTCATTGCTGAGCTTACACAAAAAACTGACATTACAGTGACTCGTCGTGATGTTGCCGAAAACTCATTACCACACCTAACTCAAGCTGAAATGGGCGCATGGATGACAGAGCCTTCACAACGCAGCGATGAGCAAAACAAACTGGCTGCTATTTCTGATGAGTTGGTCACTGAGCTGCAAAATAATAAGCTCATCGTGATGGGCGTCCCTATGTATAACTTTGGTATTCCATCTACATTAAAAGCGTGGATCGATCGTGTTGCTCGCGCTGGCATTACGTTTAAATACACTGAAACAGGCCCAGTTGGGTTAGTTGAAAACACTAAAGTAGTTATTCTTGCTGCTCGTGGCGGTATGTACTTAGGTACTGATATGGATACGCAAACTAAGTATCTAAAAGACTTTTTTGCATTTTTAGGTATCAACGATGTGGACTTTATTTATGCTGAAGGCCTAAATATGCCAGGTGGTGATGACAGCAAAAACGCAGCTAGTAAAGAAATTTCAGATTACGTATCGGCACTTTAATTTTTTGATAAACAAGCGGTCAGTAAGGACCGCTTTTTAGTTAGCCATGCTGATTTCATTTATTACACATTCTTATCGTCAGTGGATCCGTGTAACTCAACATTCAATACTTTTGTAAACTTGGTGCTTATGTTGCAACACTCTCTATAAACCGCCCATTTCGCTATGCAAAGGTGAAATCTTTTCACAGTTAGCGAAATTATTACAAAGGAGATGAGTATGACGATTAAGAAATCTGCACAATCACATTGGTCTGGCGATATTAAATCTGGTAAAGGTCAAATTAGCACCGAAAGCGGCGCTTTAGATAATCAGCCCTATGGTTTTAATACGCGCTTTGAAGATAAAGCGGGCACTAACCCAGAAGAACTAATAGCTGCGGCGCACAGTGCTTGCTTTAGTATGGCGCTATCACTTGCGTTAACTGAAGCAAATTACGTTGCTGATGATATCACCACCAGTGCAGTGGTTAGTTTAGATGAAGTGGATGATGGCTTTGAGGTTAGTCATATAGCCTTAAGTGTAGAGGCAAAAATTGCCGGTATTGCTGAATCAGAATTTAAAAAACTGTGCGAGCAAACCAAACAAGGCTGCCCTATCTCAAAATTAATGAATGCTGAGATATCTCTCACTATGGCACTCAACTAAGCTAAAAAATTAACCGTATATAAGCCAAGTAATTATTACTTGGCTTTTTACTGCACGGTTTTTACTATACGTAAAAGGTATAAACATAAAATAACGTAAAATTTCAGCTAAATCTCTGGCCTAGCCAAGCTAAATAAATCATGCGTTGTCGTAAAGTAATCTCCGCCCATTTTACCAACGGTATTTAAAGCTCTTGGGTCAATATAGCCGTTAACAAGTACACTTTCATCAATATAAATACCAACTACATTTAATAACATCATTTGCCCGCCACCTGCTTGTTCAGAAATAGTGACCACGTCACGTAAGCTACATTCATAACGAACCTTAGCTGCTGCCACCCCCAATGGAGTTACTGATTGACTTGCACATGATGCGATCCCCACAGCCGTAAATTCACTAGTTTGCGAAGAAAAATTACCGCAACTTTGATTCATTTGCTCCACCAGATTATGACTGACCACATTGATAACGCACTCTTTTGTGGCCAGTAAATTGTTTAAGGTATCCTTGTTTTGATTCTCAGCTGGATTTACCTGAGTCACACTCAACACTGGCGGGTTTACACTTGCCACGGTAAAAAATGAATACGGCGCAATATTCGCCACGCCATCACTACTTAACGTGCTTATCCATGCGATAGGCCTTGGCGTGATCCCACCAACCAATTTACTGTATGCCCCTTTTTGCTCGTCAGGATCAGTTAAATCAAAATACATCATCACCTCATTAAATTTAAACTCATTAAACTAAACGCCTTTTCACTTTGTTACGTATTAAAGACAAAGTAAATGAAAAAAACGCTTTATTACTATGACACACTCTTTGTACTGGTTTACTAACGATTTACGACTAAGCGATAACGCACTAATCTCTCTTGCTGCAAAGCAAGATACAGCACTTAGCTTTATATATTGTGTTGACCCTCAATGGTTTAAAAGCAATCACCATGATTGCCAATCAATGGGACAACATCGCTGGCAGTTTTTAGCGCAATCTTTACAACAGTTAAACAATACTCTGAAAGACTATGGGCAACATTTAGTGATCTACCATCAAGCTGCTCATGAGGTGATTGAACATTATTATCACCATCACAACGTGCGTACTCTATATTGCAGTGAACAAATTGGTTACGATGAGCAGCAAACGCTACTCAATGTAGCGAAAAATCATGGTGATCTTGTTATTAAACAAGCTAATACATTTACCTTATATGACAACCAGCAACTTCCTTTTACTATTAATGAACTGCCAGCAACATTTAGCCAATTCAGAAAGCTAATTGAGCAAACAACGCCCACTATAAATACACTTTTAGATCCTCCAGTGTACATAGCCAGACCTTTAATTGCTCCAATGCCTTGGCCAACTACATTGCCTAATGTCAGTAAAGAACGAACGTTATTCGCAGGTGGTGAACAAAGTGCGACTGATCATCTAGCTGATTACTTTTCAAGTGCTAATCCATCTACCTACAAAGAAACTCGCAACGCTTTAGCTGGTATTGAAAACTCAACCAAGTTTTCTCCTTGGCTTGCTAATGGCTGCATTAGTGCTCGGCAAATAGTCAACGCTTTGCGTAATTATGAGCACATTCATGGCGCAAACGACTCAACTTACTGGATTTATTTTGAATTACTGTGGCGTGAATACTTTCAACTATACAGCCTGCGTTATGGCAATAAGTTATTTTCTTTTGCCGGAATTACAAAGCGTAAGCCACTAACCAGTTTTTACCCACAGCGATTTAAGCAATGGTGCACAGGCACAACACCGTATCCCATTGTCAATGCATGTATGAAACAGCTGAATAAAACCGGCTATATGTCAAATCGTGGCCGGCAATTAGTTGCAAGCTGCTTGGTAAACGAGCTCAAGCTAGATTGGCGCTTTGGCGCTGCTTATTTTGAACAACAACTGATTGATTACGACGTGGCATCTAATTGGGGAAATTGGCAATACCTTGCAGGTGTTGGCGCGGATCCTCGTTCGGGTAGGCATTTCAATTTAGTAAAGCAAACTCAAACCTACGATGCTAATAATCAATTTATTAATCACTGGCAAGGTGATGAGGTACACGCCATAGACTCGTTAGATGCCGCAGATTGGCCGTTAAGCAGTTAATAATGCTTAAAGAATAGCGGTGGTGAGAATAAAAGTTGTAGCACACAAAACCGAGCCTTTAAGACTCGGTTTTGTACATTTTAGCAAGGTGCAACATTATTAAATGTTCTAATTTTTGTTTTTAAATCAAATGCTGCATAACCAGCCACAATAATAAAACAGCCTGCTGGCACAATATAAGAAAAAGCGACACTGAAGGTATCAATAAATACAGCCTGTACCACGGGTACTATCGCTCCACCTAAAATAGCCATTACTAATCCGGCAGCACCTAACTTTGCATCATCGCCTAAACCATGTAATGAAATTGCGTAAATAGTGGGAAACATTAACGATAAACAAGCCGATATACAAACTAAAGCCCAAACGCCACTTATAGTTGGCATTTGCACCATATATAAACATAGTAGCGTCGCAATTACAGAGGTTGCCATTAATAGTTTTGCTGGTCTAATAAATCCCATAAGCCATGTCATCACAAACCGAGAGAACAGAAAAGTGATCATACTGTATTGCAAAAACGTTCCACCGGTCACTTCGTTTGTATCAAGTGCTTCCATAACGTATTGAATGGTAAAGGTCCATACACAGGTTTGCGCTGCAACATTAAAAAACTGCGCAATAACGCCAAAGCGATAATGTGTATTTTTAAATAATCGTTTAAAGGTTGCACGAAAATCGACATGCTTAGATACCTTTTTTTGCTTGCAAAAGTTAGGTGTTTTAGTAAATGCAATTGCCAGCCAAATAAGCACAAGTACGCAAGCCATACCCACATAAGGCACCATAACCGCATCTAGTTCTGCTTTTATTACCTGAGTTAGTTGCTCAGCGCTCATAGCTGCACGCTCATCTGAGGAAGCTATATTTAGGCTAGGTAAAATAAGGGTTGCGGCTAAAAACACACCGATATTAGTACCAACAGGATTGAAAGATTGCGCTAAATTTAATCTACGGGTTGCACTTTGCTGATTTCCCATTCCCATCACATAGGGGTTTGCTGAAGTTTCTAAAATAGATAGACCACCAGCTAACACAAATAAAGCGGCTAAAAAAAAGCCGTAAGTCATTGCTTGGCTTGCGGGATAAAACATAAATGCCCCCATCGCAGCCATGCCTAAGCCTGTCAATACTCCCGTTTTGTAAGAAAAGCGTTTATTTATATAAGCGGCAGGAATGGCTAAACAAAAGTAGGCGCCATAGTAGCTAAACTGTACAAGTGCCGATTGCACTGAAGACATAGTAAATATTTTACTAAATACTTTAACTAACGGATCAGTCATATTTGCTGCAGCACCCCATGCTGCAAAGCAAAGTACAAGCAAAATAAAGGGAACCACCATCTCCTTAGAGACAAGAGGTGTTTTTGTATGTGTGTGTGTGGTCATTGCCATGTCTCAGTTGTTAACTTTGAGTAAAGCATTTAAACAGGTAAATATCACCTCGTCAATAAATCAACTATAGTTATTTATTACATTTAACAATACTTAATTGTACTCTGTCGTTAATTTAATATTAAATGATCAGCACAGTAATAAAACCAATGCTGTCGCCAAGTATGTCCGCTCAGTGTACAATTAGTTAAGTTATTCAAGACAATAACAGATTAGACAGGAATCATTATCAAAGCTAAAAACCCTCGACTCGTCTCACAAGAAGGCCGAAGCCAATCTGGCTTGCGTGCTCACAATGAACGTCGAATTATGTCTTTAATTCGTCAACAAGGGAGTGCGCCAAAAGCCGAGATAGCACAAAAAACGGGTCTTTCTGCACAAGCCGTTACAGTTATTATCAATAGCTTAGAAGCCGAGTCGTTATTAATAAGAAAAGAGCCACAGCGTGGCCGTGTTGGCCAACCCACGATTCCGTTTGCCTTAAATCCTGATGGTGCTTTTGGCATCGGCTTAAAAGTTGGTCGCCGAAGTTATGATTTAACCTTGATTGACTTGGTCGGAAATATACGCGCAACCTTAAATGAATACTGTGCCTACCCTACTGTAAATAGTCTGCTCACTTTTCTAGAAAAAGGTATCAGCGTACTTAAAATGAGCTTAAGTGACGAGTTAGCCGAGCGTATTCTAGGTATTGGTGTTGCAACTCCTTTTGAAATTTGGAATTGGACTGAAGAAGCTGGCGCACCAAAGAAAGTAATGAATGAGTGGAAGTCTTTCGATTTTAAACAAAGAATCAATCAGATCATCTCTCTTCCTGTCTATGTATGTAATGATGATACCGCAGCATGCTCAGCAGAGCTCAGCTTTGGTAACCCAGCTCGCTTTACCGATTTTTTATACATTTTTATTGGCACTTTTATTGGTGGTGGAGTCGTTATAAATGAAACCTTATTTACCGGTAAAAAAGGCAATGCGGGAGCTATTGGCTCATTACCAAGGCCTGTACTCAATAGTGAAGGCCAACTAACATCGCAACAGCTGATCATGCAGTCTTCGCTGTATATCCTTGAAAAAATGCTTAAAGATGATGGCTACAATACCGACATAGTGTGGAGTTCAAAAGAATATTGGGGAGATTTAGGCCCTGTTTTAGATAAATGGATAGATCAAGTTGCAGATGGCCTTGCCTATGCAGCACTGTGCTCACTAGCTATTTTTGATTTTGAAGCCATTGTGATTGATGGTGCAATCCCTATCAATGTAAGAGAGAAAATAGTATTAGCAACAAAGTTAAAATTAAGCCAAGCCGATCATCGTGGCATTTATCGCTGTGCCGTACAAAGCGGCTCTATTGGTGCTAAAGCTCAATCAATAGGTTGCGCTAACCTACCGTTAATTATAAACTTTTCTCAAGATAACGTCAGCCTTTCCCACAACTAGCTTCCAATAAATTTATCAAGCAGCCGGCGCTATTCGCCGGCGCTTTGATATTCTGGATTACCCGCAAATAAATTCAATTAAATAACTCCATAAACTTGTACAAAAAAATAAGTAATAATAGTTGATTTATTGCTTTTAGTTCTCTACATTCTATTTACAAATTTGCCCAAACTGGTGAGGCGGGTTGATAAAACAGCAAGTTTGTAATCACACGCAACAAAAAGCAAAAAATGGTTTAGGATTTGGGCACATAATCGTAACGGGTACATCTGGTCAAAAAAGAGTGAATCTATCAATGCCATTAACCCAGCTAAGTTAGCTGGCTTGATTCGAGAAGATACATAAAGCGACGTATTTTTTGACACCAAAATCAATAACTGTCTTGGTGGTCAAGGCTTAGATTTAACCAAAGGTATCGTTTAAAACAAGACGATACCCTGACAATTTTTATAGGAATAACGTAATGGAAGTAGTTGCAATTGGTGAAGCCTTAATTGATTTACTCTCAAATGATTGTATAGATAAAACAGTATTAAGCAGCGAGCTAGGATTCACTCAATTTGCAGGAGGTGCGCCCGCAAATGTAGCTGTCGCCGTAGCAAAGTTAGGCGGTTTGAGCTCATTGCTTGGTAAGGTAGGCGATGATCCGTTTGGTCGTTTTTTAATAAAGGCACTCGATACACATAATGTTAAAACATCACATGTTAGCTTTTCTAAAAAGGGTAAAACTGCACTAGCCTTTGTCTCATTAGATGAAAGCGGTGAACGTACATTTGATTTTTACGATAAAGACGCCGCGCATTATGATTTGCAGATTTCCGATTTAACCCCCTCTTTATTTGCAGCCCCTAAAATAGTGAGCTTTTGCTCAGGCTCTTTAGCTAAGGCTAACATATTAAATACTACGTTAAATGCACTAAAACACTTTAAAGAAGCAGACTCGGTTACATGCTTTGATATTAATTTTCGACCTGCCTTTTGGGATGAACCACTTACAGCCCCATCCATTATTAATGATATAGCTAAAACGGTTGATGTTATTAAAGCAAGTAAAGATGAGCTGATAGCCCTGTATGGCATTGAGCATATTGAAACCGCAATAAAAAGCTGGGTAGACAATGGCGTGTCATTGGTTTTAATGACTGATGGTGGCGAGCCAATTACATTTTCCTCATGCTCATTTAGTGGTACATATCCTTGTCCACCAGCGAATGTCGTAGATACCACAGCTGCCGGTGATGCTTTTGTAGGCGGTTTTTTATACCAAGTAGCTTCGCTAGTAAGTGATAAAAACGAATTTACTGATTGGGTCAATAATTTTGAAAACGTATTAAAAGCAATCGACTTTGCAACTAAGTGTGGCGCCTCAACTGTCGCAAAGTTTGGTGCATTCGACGCTTTACCAACGCAGCAAGACCTGTCTGCCTGAGCACTTACAATCAAGCAGCCTATTTGTAACCTCTATACTAACGACTAAAACTCATATTTTTAGTTTTAGTCGTCTAACAAAATCGCTTTTAAACTACTTTTACATTTAATACGTATAAAACTATTTATGCCTAATTATTTATAAACGATACGGTTTTGATATCACCAGTATGAAAGAAAAAATAAACATAGTCTGGTTTAAACGTGACTTACGCCTAAGCGATCATCAGCCTTTAAAAAATGCGTTTAGTAATGGCCTGCCCACACTATTAATTTATAACTTTGAACCTTTACTGCTTGACGATGGGCATTACAACGAGCGGCATTGGCGCTTTGTCTATCAATCAATTGTTGATTTAAATACCCAACTAGCTCGCTTTAATAGCCGCGTGTATATATTTAATGAAGACATGCAAACCCTGCTTGAATCGCTTCACTCGCAGTTTGCAATCACAAACATTTTTAGCCATCAAGAAATAGGGCTAAACAACACTTTTGAACGTGATAAAACCATTAAAGCATGGTGCCAACACCATCATATTAACTGGTTAGAGTCGCCAACCGGGGCTGTGATACGTGGCAAAAAAAATCGCCACAATTGGAACGAACGCTGGCAACAAACCATGCAAGCACCTATTGCTATACCTAACTGGAAGCAAATAAAGCCACTCCCCCTTACTGACTATAAAACACCCAAGCTGCCTAGTGCCTATACGCAAGATAATGAATATTTTCAGCATGGGGGCCCACGACTTGCCCGTGAAGTAATGCAAAGTTTTTTTGCTGAACGCGGTAAGGGTTATCAAAAAGGAATATCTAGCCCTAGTTTAAGCCGTACTCATTGCTCTAGGCTATCGCCCTATTTAGCGTGGGGAAATATCAGCCTGAGGCAACTGTATCAAATGGCGATTGACGCATACCATAGCACTCATGCTGATAAAAAAGGTTGGCAGCGCCCGCTTGCTGCATTTGTATCTCGCCTGCACTGGCATTGCCATTTTATGCAAAAGTTTGAAAGCGAATGCAGCATGGAATTAAGAGCATTAAATCCGGGGTACCATGCATTTCCATATCGTGATGACGCACAAGTTACTAGCGATATTGAACGCTGGGCACAGGGGCAAACCGGTATTCCTATTATTGATGCCTGTATGCGCTGTTTAAAAGCCACCGGTTATATTAATTTTAGAATGCGCGCTATGTTAGTTAGTTTTGTTACGCATCATTTAAACATCAGCTGGCAACATGCAAGCCTGCCGTTGGCTAACTATTTTTTAGACTTTGAACCGGGGATCCACTACCCGCAAATACAAATGCAAGCATCGGTTACGGGCATTAATACTATTAGACATTACAACCCGATTAAACAATCTGAGGATCAAGACCCAACCGGAGCGTTTATAAAAAAATGGTGCCCAGAGCTTGAAAAGCTGCCTGTAGAATACTTGCATGAACCTTGGGAGCAAACACCCATGGAAGCATTATTTAACGACTTTAAACTAGGTGACGATTACCCTGCACCGATGATTGATTTAACCAAAGCGTCTAAAGAAGCGAGAGAACGGCTTTGGCAATATCGCGAACGTATTGAGGTTAAGCGCGCTATTCCTGCGATTTTAAAAAAGCATGTAAGCATCGCCCCTAGATCAAAAAGTACAAAGAAAAACCATCACAATGGCTCATAAAAAACTAACTTTACCGCAAAAAACCTGCCCCACTTGCAAACGTGATTTTGCTTGGCGTAAAAAATGGCAGCGCGACTGGGATAACGTAATTTACTGCTCGCAGCGCTGTAAACGCAGTAAAAACGAAGAGTCAACGCGCTAGCTAAAATTTGCAGTTAAACAGAACAAAGCTTTGTTATTGATTCTAAAAATACGGTAACATCATTGTTATTATTAATAATAAATAGCAATAATTATCCTAACGGTGGTTTTTCAGGGTAAGTAAAATAAATTAAGGGATACTATGAATTGTACTAATTGTGGTAAAGGTTTACTTAAACCTAGTTTTATTGAAGGTCAATTTCGTTCGCACACATGCACGCACTGTAATGGCCACTGGATACTAATCGAAGACTTTGCAGCTTGGAAAGAGCGTAACCCAAACTTTGCATTTGCTGACAATATCTCATTCGAAGCCGACGCTACAGACACTAAAAAAGCATTAATTTGCCCAGTATCGGGGGTCATTATGCGTAAGTTTCGTATTTCTTCATCAACTGACCATCGTATTGATTACAGCGCACCAGTAGGTGGGATCTGGTTAGATGCAGGTGAGTGGGAATTACTAAAAGAAGAAGGCTTAGCTGGTACTTTGAATGCAGTAGTAACACAGCAATGGCAAAACCAAATTAGAGAGCAAAGTACCAAGCAAAACTTTAGTGACATATATGCTGATAAATTCGGCGCAGACACTTATACAAAAGTGAAAGAACTCAGAACATGGCTTAATGCACAACCGCAAAAAGCAGATTTGAGAGCCTACCTAATGGCTGAAGACCCATATTCTGCAGAAAAGTAAGCTGCTAAAAAAGTGGGACTCGCTGTATCGAGTCCTTTCATCACAAAATACACCACAGTCATTGTACTTGTTTAATTTTCTTATTGCTGTGTTAACCGCATGCGCCACTGTTTTACTGTTATACTTAAATGCTAATACGCAGAAGCCAATCGCGGCTATGTCATATTTA
The DNA here is from genome assembly GCF_014163635.1 of Pseudoalteromonas sp. SR44-8. NCBI lineage: Bacteria > Pseudomonadati > Pseudomonadota > Gammaproteobacteria > Alteromonadales > Pseudoalteromonadaceae > Pseudoalteromonas > Pseudoalteromonas sp. SR44-8. Next base: position 16,837 of record NZ_JACJDS010000007.1, on the reverse strand, counting down.
CTTTCAACTTGTCATTCTATGCAAGTTAACCACCTGATTTAAAACCGCTTTATATTAAAAATACTAATTTAGTAAATAACAAAACCCTTTACTGAGACCATTGTTTACAGTCAAGTGTTTCGCTTGCCTGTAAAACAGCCCACAGTTTGTTGGCGAAGTAGCATCATTCGTTTATGAACTCAGCATACTTTAAACAAGGCGATAGCATGAGTGAATTAACTATTGGCGTAATTGGTACGTCACGCAAGACAGATGAACGACGTTACCCTATCCACCCAGACCACCTTAAGCGCATTCCAGAACAACTTAGAAAACAACTGATCTTTGAACAAGGCTACGGCGAAGCTTTTAATGTGAGCGATGCGCAAATAGCCGCATTAACCGCTGGTGTTGCAAGTCGCAGTGATATTTTAACCCAAATAGGCACCGTGATCATCGCCAAACCGGTGCTTGCTGATTTACAAGAGCTACGTGAAGGTGGAACCCTTTGGGGCTACGTACATTGCGTACAGCAACGCGAAATAACCCAAGCTGCACTTGATAGAAAACTCACTCTCATTGCGTTTGAAGATATGTTTGTATGGTCGCCACAAGGCAATGTTGGCCGTCATACTTTTTATAAAAATAACGAAATGGCCGGCTACTGTGCGGTATTACATGCACTGCAGCTTAAAGGCATTGACGGACATTATGGTGATCAGCGTAAAACCATCATCTTTAGTTTTGGTGCTGTTAGTCGCGGTGCAATTTATGCACTCAAAGCCCATGGTTTTAGAGATATTACGATTTGCATCCAGCGCCCCGATCACGAAGTACGCGAAGAGATCCTGGACTGCCATTACGTTAAAGTTCGCCAAGGCCAACACGATGAAGCACGGATGATGGTGGTTGAACACGATGGGACGCAACGGCCACTAACGGAGCTCATTAGCGAAGCCGATATTATCGTAAATGGCACTTTTCAAGAAACTGCAAACCCAGTTAATTTTGTTATTGAATCTGAAGCGGACTGCCTAAAAGCAAACAGTTTAATTATAGATGTAAGCTGTGACGAAGGTATGGGGTTCTTTTTTGCTAAACCGACCACATTTGCAAATCCGATGTTTCGCTATGAAACCGTTGATTATTACGCGGTTGATCATACACCTAGTTATTTATGGGAAAGCGCAACACGTTCAATCTCAGCCGCCATGATTGTATACTTACCTACAGTATTAGCAGGCAAGGCACAATGGCAAAAAGATGAAACTATCCGTCGTGCGATTAATATTGAAGACGGTATAATCAAAAATACTGCGATTCTAGCGTTTCAAAAGCGCCAATTAAACCCGCCTTATAATGCACTTTAGTTATTAAACATCAATAAACACGCCGAGCAGCTAATCCTGCTCGACGAGTTCATCTGTAAGAGTCATTGTTCTGATGTTGTTTGCTCACCAGCAACTTTTTCTCTCAGTTGCATCACCACTTGCTCTGATATAGCTAAATCGCCTTGCTTGGCACTAAAGCTATGAACAACCCCGGCAGAGGCAGCAACCACTTCCAACACCACTTTATCAAAATCAACATCAAATAAAGTTTGGTCTCGTGCTACGGCATCCCCCTCATTAACGTAAATTGCCGAAATCGTAGCCTTACCCATCATTCCTTGTAGTTCAGGTACTTTGATATCCATATTGCTTCCTTTGTGGTTAATTTAAATGCTATTTCGCGCCCCATGCAGCAATTAATTTTTCAAACTGAGCCTGCACATTGTTATTATTGATACCTTGAGTTTGTTGGTTAATTGCATTAACAAGCTCAGTAAATGACGTTTGGTTATTGTTACTGGTAACCGCTGCAGTTAGCGCATTCACAGCCTCTTTATTATCAAGGGCTGCAAGTTGCTCAATTAACGCCTGCAAGTGTGGTTGATAGTTATTACCAGCTATAGCACGGCTTAATTGCTCTAAACTTGCCATATAAGGCGTTTGCACAAAACCATTATCAAGCGATTGCGCTATGCTACTAATTGCTTGTTTATTATCTAAACCTTGAATATTCACACCAACACTTTGCAATAACTGGCTGTAATCGTGGCTTAGGTTGTTTTTACTAAGTTTACCGGCAATCTCTTCCAGTGATTGATGCAAATAACCCATTTGCTCAACCGCCATCATCACCGGACTGCCGGCGCCATCAAGTTTATTTAAACGTACAAAGTCACCTTTAATTTGACTAAAGCGCTGCTGCTGTTCTGCGCTTAAGGTGCCACGCAGTTCACCGAGTTTAAGTAAGTTCTCTTCAGAGCCTTTACTGAGTGTTTGCGCTTCACCACGATAATGGTCACAAATCAAGTTTTCTAGCTCTTCGTCATTCATGGCAGCAACGACTTTTTCTGCCATTTTATTCATATTACGGTAGCTGCCTTGCAATTTAAATGGCGGCTCTGTGCGGTAATTATTATCTTGCGCGGCTGAGGCAATATACTGGGCGTTCACTTTTAGTACGGTATTACGAATAGTGATTAGTCGCATCAGTACCGCTTTAATTTCGTTAACTTCCGCTTGTGAATAGCCGTGTTCAAGCTCATTTAATGAAATGTCTTCGCCTTGACACATCCGCACTAACTTATATAAATCTTCCATGTTGCGGTTAGCCAATGGCGCTAATACTGCATTAGATGTTAGCGCATTTTCTATAAAGCTCATGGCAAACTCTTGCTCACACCCGGCTAAGGTATCACCAAGATTATAAATATCGGCGCGGTTTGCCAACATATCAGGAATTTTAAAGCTCTCACCAGATTCCGTATACGGGTTACCTGCCATCACTACGGCAAACTTTTTACCGCGTAAATCATAGGTTTTACTTTTACCGTTCCACACCCCGTCAATACGTCTTGAGCCATCACACAAAGAAATAAACTTTTGTAAAAACTCAGGGTTAGTATGCTGAATATCATCTAAATACAGCATCACGTTATTGCCCATTTCAAAGCTCTGATTGATTTTTGCAATCTCTTTTTCAGCAGTAGCATTAATGGCTTGAGCAGGATCGAGTGACACCTGATCGTGCCCTATCGACGGGCAATTTACTTTTACAAAAGTCAGCCCTAAACGGTTAGCAACGTATTCAACTAAGGTTGTTTTACCGTAACCTGGCGGCGAGATCAGTAATAGCATGCCCATTAAATCAGTGCGTTTGTTTTTACCTGCTGAGCCAATTTGTTTTGCTAAGTTATCACCAATAATTGGGAAGTACACTTTATTGATCAGCTGATTACGTACAAACGAGCTAAGTGGCCTGGCTTTAAATTCCTCAAGTTGCAGGCGCTCTTTTTGCGCCGCTAAAATATCACTGCGCAGTGCATGATACTGCTCAAAAGCCGGTACTTGCTCAGTGATGTATTTACGAGTTCTGGCATAAAACTCTGCATAATCAACATGTAAAGTTTGCTCTTGCACTCGTTTATGCTGCCCCATTAAACGCTCAACTTGGGTGTTTGGGGTAACGTCCAACACAGTGTATTTTAATGTTATGGTGGCACTGAGATGCAAGTAGTTAGCCGCTTCCGCCTGCACCATCGCCGACACTTTAGGATTTTGCATGCAGTACGCATTAAGCCAACTTAAAAATAATAATGCCCGCTCATCAGTTTGCTTTACGTTTTCACAGGCCTGAGCAAGCTCGTTGCTATAACCTTTGGCTTTAGCGTCACTACTAAACTGTTCAGCTAAATTTTTAGCTTGCTGAGAAACGATAAATAGCTGTTGCTCTGCCGTTTTTTGTTGCGCTAATTGTTGCACTAAATAAGCTGCGGCCAAGTCACTGGATAAATCAGCAAAACGTGCAGATAATTTGCTAACTTGAGTTAAAAAGACATTGATCTGTTCACTTAACTGCGCGGTTAACGTGCTGATAAAACTGGTCGCAGCAAAGTGTTTATCCATCAAAATAGCATTGCTCGCTTGATGGAAGTATTCGTTCAGTTGTGCAGATGACAATTGCGCACTAAATAACTGCGCAATAATACGACAACTAGCTGGATAAATAAGTAAATCCAGACTATTTTTTTGCGTCAATAAGGTGTCAATAATTGCCCATGCATCGTGGTCATGAATGCCTTTTTCATAGCCTTCTTGATAGCGCGGTTCAGCAAATTTTTGCACCAGCTGCAATAATTGTTTATCTCGTTGTGCCTGCTCTAATTGTGCAAAAGTCAGCGAATGCTCACTGTTTTCACAAGCGAGTAATATTTGTGCAGCTAAATACTCACCACGATAAACCACCTCACTTTCAGAAACTAATGTTTGTTGCCACAAATGACGGCTTTGCTGTAACGTTTGTAAGCTTTTCTCATCTGTTATTGGCTCAAAATAATCAGTACCCGTTAAGTGCAGCATCAGCTGCTCGTCACGCGGCAATAAGGTTAAATCGAGTAATTGCTTATTAACACTAAAAGCGTGCTTACCAATACTGACTGTATTGCCGCCGTCAGTGAAAATATCTTGTTTATCACGTAACGAACGTATGCCCTGATCTTTACTGGCTTTTAGCTTTGATTGGATATCATCGGCACGAATTTCATCGCCTAACTCTTTAAGCTCACTAGTCAATGCACGAAGCTTGCTGATCATAGGATCGGCGGCAAAATAAGTATTTAATGCATCAAGCTCAGTAAAGCTTTGCGCACGGCGGTTAACGCCTTGCAATATACGCTCGGCGGCATTGGCTAAATTCAATGCGCGGCGCTGACGGATATCAATTAAGCTTTGTTTATGCGCTTCAAAGCTTTCGTATACGTCATCACGTTTGGCAATGATCTCTGTCAGGTATTCGTCAAAATCACTAAATTGCGATTCCAGCTCTTCAAGCTGAATAAGCAAACGTGAAAGTTGCTCGTCACACGCCTCTGGGGTTTTAGCATTATTTAGTGCGTTGGTAATACTTTGCGAAAAAAGCTTAAAGCGTGCGGCAAATTCAGCTTTAGCTTCAACACTGCCAAGGCTCTTTTGACGGATTTCAATGCTCGCTTTAGCACGATTAACCAACGCATAAACAGCACTGATATCTTCGAGGATTTGCGTGCGCACACGGCTGTCGTCGATGTCTAAATCAAGCATAGTGTGGTTAAGTAAATCCAGCTCTACACTTTGCGCATCTAACTGTGCGATATAGGTCTTCAGCTCGCTAACGCTTTCGCTTTTACTGCTTAGCTCTTCAAGCTCTTTAAGTTTTTCGTGGTACGGCGCCAGCGCGCTGTCTTGTTGTAAAAACGCGGCTGTTGCTTGGCTTACTTCCACCAGCCGTGTATCAATTTCACTTTGTAAGTTATTCAGTGCAGCAATATCTATATATTTAATATCTTCAAGGCTTATTACTTGCCCTTTGAGCATTTTTAATGCATCAATACCTTGCACAAATTGCGGTGCGACTTTAAAGCTATCAGGACGTACTTCTCGGGTTACATCAGTGTATTGCTTATTAATATCCACCAAGGCTTGCTTTGCTTTGTTTTGAATCTCGGTGACTTTTTCAAACTCATCAAGCACTTGCTCAGCGGTTTCATTGATGCTGTGTAGGTTTTGTGCGATTTCCGCAAATTCGCTTTCGTTAAGCCAATGGTAACGGTCAAAGATATTCCGGCTAAGGGCAATTAAATCTTCGTAATGAAATAAAGTCGGGCTTTGCTCGCTAATGGCTTTACAGACACTGTATAAATCAGAAATACCGCGAACTAAATCGGGGTTACCTATTTTACCAAAAAAGCTAGTAAGTGGCGGCGCATTGGCTGCAAATTCAGCCGATACAAACGGGCTTTGCCAAATTTGAATCGGGTGTACTCGCTCCGCTTGGTCTTTATCGGCTTTAAAAGTCAGCGTTATACCATCGTTGTAAATAGCATAACCGTGACAATAAATTGGATTTTGCAGGTTTTTATCAATAATATTATAGGCAAATAGCGCGTAACGGCCTTCACTTGGCTCGTAAAACACGTATAAAACATCTTCGCCGTTTGGTGACTTTATATGTCGGTGAAATTCTAAATCTTCTATTTGCTCTTCAAACGAGCGTGCTTGCCCTGATTGTAAGTAGTAACCGCCAGGGAAAATAATGCCGTGATCTTCAGGTAAAGTAACACATGCACTGCCGATTGCATCTTGGCGCATGACCTGCTGAGTGCGGGTGTTATAAATAAAGTAACGCCATGTTTTTTCACGGTATGGGAGAATTTTTAGCAGCACTAAGTCGCCTACCAGCGCGTACTCAACTTCGCTGTCAGCAAGGGATTGGTTTTTATCATCAACAGCTTCTTGATAAATCCCTTCACCGGTGTCAGTGCTGTTTTCTATTTTAATGGTCAGTGAACCGCCAATGGTTTCAACAAACACTTGGTCCGCGATGTTGATATGAGCGTGGCGCCCTTCTATGTGGTTACTTCGGTCAATTTTGAGCCATTCAAAATCATAGTCATGTGCGTGTTGAATATCACGCTCACCGCGGTTATCGATATAATTAATGGTGTTGTCTGGGTGAATTTCCCAGCGAAAAACCCGCACATCCGATAACTTGTCACCGATTTGGAATAGAGCAAATAGCTTGCCATTTTGTTGATATAAATGCTGTAGGCTGGTTTGTTTGTAGTAGGTATACAGTTCTTCAAAATCACGAATAAAACGACTATCGGTTAAAAAACGCGTTGTCTCTGGGTAAGGCTCAATTTCGTAATGGTCGTCTTGCTCCACCAACTTTTGTACACTAAATACATCACTGATTGCGGTTTCTTTTTTTAATCCCAAAAATACGTTGTAAGCAAAGATAACTTTATCGCCAATAATCACGATATCGCGCGGGGTACAATTTTGCTCCGTACGAACGCGAACACGCCCTTTTACTTGTAGATCAGTGCTACCAAACTCGTTAATACGCTGTGTATTTACATCATCTATTTGCGTTTTTAAACTAGCACCAAAATTATTTAAGCGGCGTTTAATTAAATCGTACGAGCCTTGTTCTAGCGCTTGTTGAGTTGCGTCCGTCATGAAACCTATCCTGAAATTTAATAGAAGTTAGCCGCAATAGTTAAACTATTGCGGCTTCAACGAGAGAACTTAGAAATTAAGCTAGTCTTTTGGATCTAGTTTAATTTTCTCATCTAACCCACCACCTAAGTTACCGCCTAACATGCTTAGTAATTGGCTTTTTTCAGCCGCAGAGGTATTACTTAACTGCTTTAATAACTTACTCATGTTGAAGTTTTTAAGTGTTTCGGCTGAGCCATTCGCCCCAGCTAACACCCCTTTTAGGTCTTCAATTAAATTACGATCACCATTTAAGTGATCTTTAAATACGGTTTGTACGGTTTTACTTTCATCAACTAAGCCATCAATTGATTTACCTAAACTAATTGCACTCATAAATTGATTAAAGAACTGACCATCGCCGCCCATAATATTAATATCAGCATTACCTAAGGCTTTCGCCATAATATGTGCTTGGTGCTCAGCAATGTCTTTGCTGGCCGAAATTTTTGCCAATACGAGCTCTTTTTGCTGGTTAAGCTGCAGCGTAAAGCTTTCGTAATCGCGAGCATCTTGATCCATTGCGTTCAAGGCTTGTAGCTTCTCTTCAAGGCCTTTTGCTTCGGCGCGCATCTTACGCTCTAGGTTAATCGCTTCCACTTCACCTTGTTTCTCATTCGCATCAGCCATGGCTGTTTGTACTTGCGCCTGAGATAAACCAATTTCACGATTACCTTGTGCTTCAGCTTCAAGTTTTTGACGCATTACTTTAGCATCAGTTTCACCTTGAATTGCATTTGCTTCGGCCTTCGCTTTAATAACATCCGCTTCAGCAAGCCCTTTAGCAGCTGTTTCAACTTGTTGCGCATGCGCCAAAATCTTTTTCGACTCAGCTTGTTGATTAGCAATTCTAAGCTCTGCATTGGCCATTGTTTCAAGCTCACGAGCTTTATATTCTGCGGCTTGCTCTTGCGCTTTTGCAGCTTCGATATCTTTTACTAATGACTGTTCGGCTTCGGCTTTGGCACGAATGATCATCGCACTCTTCTCGCGCTCTGCACCTGCGAGTACCTTCACATCTTTAATGCGCTCTTCTTCTTCAGCCACTGATTTTTCAACAATCACGCGATCACGCACTACATCGGCAATTTCTTTACGTTCTACTTCCAGTGCTTTTTCTTTATTGATGCGCAGGATTTCGGTTTCTCTTTCACGTTCGATCACTTCAATTTCACGTGAACGAGCAACTTTCTCTTCTTCAATACCCAAAACGCGTAATCGGTTTTGTTCGGCAATATCAAGCTCACGTTGCTTATTTTGCTCGCTAATGCCAATCGCTTCTTCTGTTTGAATGCGGGCTTGCTCTGATTTTAAGCGCTCTTCTTGGCGTACTTTTTCAGCTTCGGCATATTCGCGGGCTTTCACGGTTTCAATTTCGCGCACTTGACGTGACATGGCATCTTGCTTTTGACGCTCAATTTCCAGTGACTTTTCGGTGGCTTCTTGATTTTGGATCTCAATTTTAGCGCGTTCATCACACTTCAATTGATTGGTAGATACATTTTGTACTGCTGTCATTTCAGTGATGCGGCGAATACCTTCGGCATCGAGAATATTTTGCGGATCGAGCTTATCAATTGACGTTTGTTCAAGGTAATCAATAGCAACATCTTCAAGTGAATAACCCGATAAATCTTGGCCAATCACTTCTTTAATATTATCGCGAAATTCATTTCGGTGAGTAAATAACTCAACAAAATCCATTCGCTTACCAACAGTTTTAAGTGCTTCTGAGAATTTCGCTTCAAACAATTCTTGCAATGTGGCGTGCTCTGATGCACGGGCGCAACCGACTTGCTTAGCAACGCGTAAAATATCTTCTTTGTTTTCGTTAACACGAATATAAAAAGTAATGGCGATATCGGCGCGAATATTATCTTTACAGATCAAACCGCCTTTATCTTTACGCTCAAGCACCATGCGCTTGGTTGAAATGTCCATCACTTCCATTTTATGGATCACAGGATAAACAATTCCGCCCGTAGTGGTGACATCGGGCTCGTTCTTCATTTTATTAATGATCAGTGCTTGGCCTTGCTCTACCTTGCGATAAAACTTGCCGATAATTAGCAAAATAGCAAAAATAACAGCGATTGCTATACCTACAAATGTCAATATAGGTATGAGATTATCTAAAAATTCCATGTTATGTCCTAACGTGATTATCGATTTATTATGTGTTACTTACCCCTAAATAAACTAGGGTATTACCAAGGTTTGGCGGTAATAATGTAACAGTGTTGCTCTTTGAGGTGTTCAAGCAACACCGCTGTGTCACCTGATGTAAATTGCTCGTCATTTTCAGCTCTAACTTCAAGTAACTGCTCAGTACCTTGAAATTTAACCCGTGCTTGGCCAAATGTATTAGTTACTTTGCCAGTAACAACAACACATTCTAAACCCAGTAAATCTGAACTTTGCGAGGTTTGTGCGCTGCTAAAAAAGCGCTGTAATGGCCGAGAAATAATGGCCGCAATTGGCATAGCAATCAGCAAACAAACGCCCAGCATTAGCACGCCAAAAATATAAAGCCACATACCATCGCCTAACAGGTAGGCAAAAAACTTATGGGCATAGATGCTGATCAACCAGCTACTCATCACTACGAGACTAATAGATACAGTAATTGGGATGCCACCAAACCCCATGCTAAACCATGAACTCAAGCCTGAGCTTTGCGACGCATCGGCTTCAATTTCTAGATCTGATTCAAACATGTCAATATCAGCAAAGCCAATAAGGGTTATTAGCCAAAACAACATCACAACTAACAACAGGGCTGAAAAAATAACGGTGGGGAAAGTAAGCGCTAAGTTTAAAAATTCCATCATTACAACTATCCATTTATTTTAAACGCAGTAGGCGATAAAACTTTTTATCATTTAGTCGCGTAAATGTTAAGTGTTTTATGGAAAATCAACGTTGTTAATATAAAAAATTGTAAATGAACGACTACTTTGAAACGTTAACTTAGCTTAATTAACGACTTAGAAGTAAAAAAACGCCGCAATTTAGCGGCGTTTTACTTTGTGTGTATGACGACCTAAGTTACATATTACCCAGCTTTATCATCATTGCTGTATACATTTTAAGATTGAGCTTAAGTTGTTCAACTGTAATAAACTCATGCTCTGAGTGACCGGTGTAGCGCTTGCCTGGCATTGATGGCCCAAACGATACCGCATTATCAAATAACTTGGCATTGGTGCCACCACCAATAGATACAAACCCAGCCTCTTGATCACCGGTAAAATGTTTAAAAATATCTAACAATGCTTGTGCATGAGGTGCGCTGTCGAGCAACATTGGCGTGCCAATCACCACATCAACACCAGATAACTTTACGTTATTTCTCACTTGCCAATTACTCAGTGCGGTATCAATTTGCGTACGCAATACCGCTTCATCTTTACCCATTGGGCGACGTAAATTCACAGCGAGTGTGAGTTCATTACCATTACGTTCAATAAGCGTTGGTGCTACTGTCATAGGTCCCATAAAGTCATGTTTATAAGCAATATCACCAAACTGTTTGCCATGTATATCAAGACCAATTAGCTGATTAATAAACGCAATTACTTGGCCATCACTGTTATTCTCAAGCTCAACACCTTTAAAAACTTCTGCTAAGTAAGCAATGGCGTTAACCCCAGATTCTGGCTCTGATGAATGAGCAGACAACCCTTTTACGCTGATAACAACACTATCAGCTTGCTCGCTAAAGTTAAATTCCACAGCGTTAAGCGCACTCGCTGCATGTTTAAGTTTGCTGACTAACGCAGTATCGGCGTTATGTAACACCACACTCGCATCTTCTGGTATTTGGCTTTTAAAAGCGCCGCCAGTAAGTTCACTTACATACACTCCTGTTTGTGCTGAGGTAGCATTAAACGTTGGTGCAATTAAGCTCCAACCTTTTTCCGCGACAACCACCGGGTATGACGCATCAATAGTAACCGCATATTTAGGCTGCTGATAGCTTTTCATAAACTCTTCAAGCGGACCCCAATCAGATTCTTCAGCTAAGTAAATCATCAACTCAATACGATTATTAAGTGTGATCTGTTGATCTTTTATAGCTTTCATTGCATATAAAGCGGTTGCGATAGCACCTTTATCATCTTCTGTTCCACGCGCAATTAATTTACCTGGCTCTGAGGTACTATCTATTTCAAACGGGCTTTTTTTCCACTTACTTGCGTTGGCAGGTTGCACATCGCCATGGGTTACTATGGTTACTTTATCTGTTTGTTGACCCATACCAATTAAGACTGTGTAACCTAAATCTTGGTAATCAAAACCAAGTTCAGCAGCTTTCATTTTTAACAAAGCTTTAAAGCCAATAAAGTCGGGATTATCAGGAGTATTGATGCCGTCTTTATTAACCGTCGGGAATGATACTAAATTAGCTAAGGTATGAATTTGCGCACTTTGATATATATTGACCGCATATTGCGCCGCAGCATCGCTGCGCGTATCAAGGTTAGCATGTGCATTGGCGGCCAAAAGTGCCAAACTGGCTAAAATAAACTGTTTCAAAACAAATTCCTATTTTTAAAAGACCGAGAATTGGATAAACCAAACGACTCTGCAATTGTAACGTTGTTAACCTTTATTAAGCCAGCACTGTACCTATCACAGCAAGATTCAGAGCAAAATATTTAAATAGCTAATGGCTGCAATAAGGCTGTATACTATGCCACCAATTTTAAGCGCGTGAAGATAAACCATGAACCGCAGAAAAAAGATCGTTACTAAATTTAATCAAAGAGATAAGCGCGCTAACGCTAAATTACACAAAAGTAATAAGCCTGCTTACGTTTCTAAAGCTGAACGTGAAAGATTGGCTTTACTTGTTGAGGAACAACCAGTTGCTTTAGTAAATGATGAAGCGAATTGATAAACCAATAAAAACATAAACTTGAGATTTAAGTAAAATAAAAGTTAATAAATAGTTGCAAATTGCACACCTAACTGTAATATTGAATATTCAGCAACAATGCTGAAACACACCAATAATCACTTAGGAGGCATAAATGAACAAATTATTTATTATCGCTCCTAGTGCTCCTCAAGAATGTTCTGTCAACTATCATTTAAGTGAATGGTTCGACGAATAAAAAAACCTGAATAATTTAAAAGCAATAATGCCTCGCAGTAGGAAGGCTTCTATGTAATTAAAATTCAGGTAACAATAATGAAAAGAAAACTCTCAATTCTTAATGGATCACTAGCCGCGTGCATGTTTTTTTCGTTTGCAAGCAATGCTTGCTTAACAAACGAAGTTGAATCAAACGACACTGAAAGCAATGCAAATACCCAACTTTGTAGTAATACCACCGTTGCAGGCTCGTTGAGCCGCAATGATACTGATTGGTTTAGCTTTGAAGTAACTCAAGTCGGGCCTATTGAGGTCAGCCTTGAGCACAACACTAACGATGATTTTGACTGGGCATTATACCAAGAAACAGGACCTGCTGTTGCCGAAGGGGCAACTAGCAATGTACCAGAAACAGGCAGTTATAGTGCACAATCAACGGGTACTTATTATGTAAAAGTAACGCGTTACTCCGGTACAGGTTGGTACGATTTAACGGTCAATTTTGGTGAAGGTAGTAACACCGGTGGCGGAAGTGGCAGCGGTGATTGTGGCTATAGCTCTCGCCCTGCAAAGCCAGGTTCATTACAAGCATATTTACAAGGTGGCAGTACTGATTCATGCAACACATTAACAGCTGATCAAGGTGCTGTATTACTTATGGGCGGTGGCAGCGATGTTGATCAAGCATTTAGTAATCGCGTTGCTAACCATGTTGGCAGCGGTGCCGATGTTGTTGTGCTTAGAACCTCTGGTACTGACGCTTATAACGATTATTTACTGAACTTAATGAATGCCGACTCAGTAGAAACACTGATCATTGATACTCGCAACAAAGCGAATGATGACTATGTTGACTGGGCTATCCGCAGTGCCGAATTTGTATGGATTGCAGGCGGTGACCAATCTGATTATCTTAATCAATGGCAAGGTACAAAAGTACAAACCGCTGTGCAACACGTTTTTGATAAGGGCGGTGTCGTTGGCGGAACGTCTGCAGGCATGGCATTAATGGCAAACAGCGTGTACGATCCAGATGGCGTTGCTGGCGCAGTATCAGATGAAGTAGTCACTGACTTTTGCCACGAAACACTTAACTTCAGCAGTCGATTTATTGATGTGCCTGTATTAAACAACAGCTTAACCGATACACACTTCCAAGAACGTGACAGAATGGGGCGTGCCATCGTGTCTTTAGGCCATCACAGCAATCAGTATTTTTCTATTGCAGCCAGTGAGGCAACCTCACTGTTCATCGATGCCTCTGGTACAGGTGTTGTTGACGGCAGCAATGAAGTTTACATCTTTAAAGAAACGGCTAATACGCAAAGAGTGACATTGCAATGTGGGAGCCCAGTAAACTATCAAAATATTAATAGAGTAAAGCTACTACCTGGTGATAATTACAATGTGGTTAGCCACGCTCATAATGGTATGCAACTAGACGTGAGCATTAATGGTAATAACAATAACTTCTACTCCCCTATCAATCCTTATTAATTCCCCCAGTTAAGAGCCCTTTGGGCTCTTTTTTATTTAAAAAGCAACTTGAGCAATTTCAATCAGGCAGGCATTCTCTTACTTTGTCACACTGACGCCACTTCTGAATAAAAGTATAACGAGTAACTATGAAAAACACGCACCTACAGCGCATCCATCATGTCTGTGATTATATAAACCACCATATTGATGAGCCACTTACATTAGATAGTTTAAGTGCCGTTGCCTGTTGTTCTAAATTTCATTTTCATCGTTTATTTATCTCAATAATGGGGGTAAGCGTTACTAAGTACACGCAATTTGCTCGCTTAAAGCGCGCCTCTTATCGGCTTGCTTTTGAGCATCACAAACGCATTATTGATATTGCATTAGAGGCAAGTTTTGAAAGTCCTGAAGCTTTTAGTCGTGCTTTCAAACGTGTTTTTGCTCAATCCCCAACTCAGTTCAGAAGCACACCAAACTGGCCACATTGGCATGCGCAGTTTGACTTTAAAATACCTGAATTAAAGGTTAGTAATATGAAAGTAGAAATTGTTCACTTTGCACCGCAAGCTGTTGCGTTGCTTACCCACAACGGTTCGGCCACTAAGCTTATGGAAACAGCCGCACAGTTTATTAAATGGCGAAAAGAGTCAGGCTTATCACCGGTAAAAACCAGTGATACTTATGGCATCCCTTATAGCGATCCTGCGGTGACTGACGACAACGATTTTCGCTTTGACTTCGCCGGCAGCGTCAAGCAACCAATTAGCGATAATCAATACGGCGTAAAAAATGGTGAGATCCCGGCAGGTCGCTGCGCTTTAGTCAGGCACTTTGGCAGTCATGACACTATCAGCGACACTGTTTATTATCTATATCGTCAATGGTTACCAAACAGTGCTGAAGAAGTTAGAGATTTTCCGTGCTTCTTTCATTACTTAAATCTCATTCATGAAGTAGATGAGTGTGATTTAATAACTGATATTTACTTGCCGCTAAAATAATAATTAACCGCAGAGGCAAAATCTCATTATTGCCTCTTCGTTCTGTATTCAAACTATTACAATTTCACACCCTCAAGCCGTTTAAAGCCAAGGAACTAAAATAATGCGTATAACGGATCGCTACATAGCCAACCACAGCGCTTGCTACTAGCAATTCAACTACCGCTAAATGATGTATTTGGTTTATAAACTGTACATCAACATTCATAGTTAGCATCCAATCCGCGAGTTTAAATAACGCCGTAGCACCAATGACCATGGGAAAGGTAAATGCAGCAAACCCAGGGCAAAACCTGCGGCGTAGTAATTTAAAAAATGCCGTATAAATAATTAATGTCATTAGTATGGCAATACCAAATAACCCCCCAATTATCACTGGCGACGGCTGGGTCACTACAGTGAAATACCCCGCCAACGATAAGCTTGCCGGCGCCGCTAATATAGCTAATGTGGGCTGTGCAGCATCAGGAATTTGCTCAGCAAATATTATCCGGTAAATCATTAACGGCAACATAACTGCGTACATTAACATGCCAAAATAAAGTGCTGCTTGTGCTAAAAACAACAGTGCTGGGTTACCCGAGAACGCTACATCGGCAACAATAATACCCACAGGTGGTACAAACCAACTTGGCACCATGTGTTCAATTTTAAATTCACGAACACGATGAATAACAAAGCTCAATAAAAATCCTAAGTGCAATAAAAATGCGCCTACCCAAAGCACATCCCCTGCTAATGGATTAACGTGCCCTAACGAATTAGATACCACCAACGTTGCCATAGCAAAAGTAGGCACAACGCTACCTACAACAGGGTGCGCTAAATCGGCTTTTAGTAATTGCGGGTGCAGTAAAAATTTTAAGCCAAGTATTAATAATAATACGCTCGCAATTGCCGCCCCAGTGTATTGCGCTGCGCCATTTGCATTAAACATGTTTTCCCAAGCCCAACCAAGGCTGGCTATGCCTAATGCTAATCCACCCATTGGGGTAGGTGCGGTTATTACTTTGGCTTTTATATAATTAAACATGTTTATACTCCACACTCACTGTTTATCTTATACAGAAGTTTAACCTTGCATTTTGTTTAGTTAAATCTAATTATATAGAACACATGTTCATAAAAAATAAACATAAAACTCATGAATATTTCTCTTAAACAACTTAAAGTGTTTGTAGGTATTACTCAGCATGCAACACTTACCGCAGCCTCAGAGCGGCTTTATCTATCTAAAGCGGCAGTCAGTATGGCGCTTAGCGAGCTTGAAAAGCAGTTAGGTCACCCACTGTTTGACCGAGTAAATCATCGCTTAATTTTAAATCAAGAAGGGCAAAAATTACTGCCCTTGGCCGATGAATTACTGCACAGAGCAAATGATATTAATACGCTTTTTTCGCCCCAAGCAAAAGCCAGCGGCACCTTAAGAATAGGTGCCAGCGATACCATTGGTAATCATGTGTTGCCCTTTATACTCAGTGGATTTCGCCAACAACAGCAGCATTATTCACAGCAAGTTTTTATTTCAAATTCTGAGCTTATTTGCCAAAAACTGCGCGATTTTGAGCTCGACATTGCACTAATAGAAGGCCAAGCCCAGCAAAGCGACTTAGTCTCAACCGTGTTTAGCCAAGACTCTATGTGTATTATTGCACCGCTATCCCACCCTTTAGCTGCAAAATTACAGCTTAGTTTTAATGATTTAACAAACAGCGAATGGGTATTAAGGGAAGCTGGCTCTGGTTCACGCTCATTCTTTTTACAAAACCTCGCTACGCATATCGATAATTGGAGCCAAAGTTTTGAACTCAACACGACAGAGGCACTGATCAACAGCGTTGCTGAAGGGTTAGGGCTGGGGTGTTTATCGTCACTCGCGGCACAGTACGCTTTACAAGATGGCCGCGTTACGCAGCTTAACTTAAACCACCCCATGCAAAGGCAGTTTTGGTTGGTGATGCATAAAGACAAATACAAAAGTCCGTTGTTAACGCAGTTTATAGATTTTTGTGATCAGCTGTAATTTAGCCATGCTAAACATCATGGCTACATTTAGGTAATTTACCAGGGCAAGATCACGAACTTTACCTTGACTTAAAAGTATGATCTTATACTCCTTTTTAAGGAGCCCCCATGCCTGATATTCAACTATTTAAATATTTCGAATCAATTGACGACCCTCGCCAGCA